>JADFHU010000287.1 GCA_022567055.1 Planctomycetota bacterium | reverse complement strand
GCTGGGTTCTTCATCCGCAACGTCCAGCCGGCACACGGAATAGAGGGACCCGCCATCGGGAGAGAGGGTCTGAAAACTTGGGTAGGCAATGTCGCTGAAGACCGCCACCTGCTCCAACGCACCCGTACCACCGTCCAGACGGTAGGAGTAGATGCCTCCCCCCGCGCCGACGTCAGCCGTGCAGCCGACGAAAACCATCACGTCACGCATCGTCCGTTCCCTCTGGTATTACCTACAGCTCACAGTAGTTACCATCATTCACCAGATTCTTGCAGGGATACCGCCAGTTCGCGTCATCCATGATTTCCTCCACCTCTTCGGGACCCCAGGTGCCCGCCGGATACCCGTAGATCGGCATGTCCAGGCCGCTGGCAAAGACATCTGAAATCGGCTGAATAAACTTCCACGCCTCCTCAACAGTGTCCCCCCGCGCATACAGGGTGGCGTCCCCCTGCATGCAGTCCAGGAGCAGTCTGGCATAGGGGCTGGGCAGGCGGGAATTGGCCAGATCGTCGTAGTGAAAGTCCATGTTAACGGTCTGCACACGAAAACCCGCCCCCGGTACTTTCAACCCGAACTTCAACAGGATGCCCTCATCGGGCTGCACCCTGAGAATCAACTGATTGTAATGGGTCAGCGCATTTTCGTCATACTGGAACAGACGCCGCGGCGGGCGTTTGAAATGGATGACCACTTCGGCCACACGCGCGGGAAGCTTCTTACCGGTTCGAATATAAAAGGGCACGCCTCCCCAGCGCCAACTGTCGATGAAGAACTTCAGCGCCACAAACGTTTCGGTTCGGGAGAGCGGGTTCACGCCCTCCTCCTCACGATACCCTTTCACCGGATCGCCCTTGATGGTGGAGGCGATGTACTGACCCCGCACCACGTGTTTCGTGATCTGATCGGGCGCAATGGGGCGCAGGGATTGGAAGACTTTCAATACTTCGTTTCGGATGGCGTCGGCTTCAATCACCACCGGCGGCTCCATCGCCACCATGCCCACCAGATGCAGCAAATGGTTTTGTACCATATCCCGCAATGCACCGGAGTGATCGTAGTACCCGCCGCGACCCTCCACGCCCAGATTCTCCGCCGAGGTGATTTCCACATGGTGAATGAAATTATGATTCCAGATGGGTTCGAATATGCCGTTGGCAAACCGGGTCACCAGCATGTTCTGAACGGTTTCCTTGCCAAGATAATGATCAATGCGATAGATCTGATCCTCGCGAAAGTAGCTCAGCAGATTTCGATTTAGGTCCTGAGCCGATGACAGATCGCTCCCAAACGGCTTCTCGACGATGAGTCGGCGGAACCCCTCATCACTATGGCAGAGCCTCACCGCGTTCAAGTGCCGGGGGATGACTTCGTAAAGTGACGGCGGCGTCGACAGATAATAAATGGTGTTCGGTGGAATCCCGGTGGCCGTCGACAATTCCTCGAGATGCTTCTTGAGTCGCTCATACTCGGCCGGCTCCCCTGTCTGCAAGGAGAGATAGCTGAGCCGCCGCAGGAAAGTTTCAATGTCCGGTGACGATTTCCCCGATTCCGGAAGGAATTCGGTCACGCGTTCTCGGAAGTCCTCATCCGAGAGGGCGGAACGGCTAACCCCGAGCACCGCGAATCTCTCAGGGAGCAGGCCCTGCTGCGACAGTTCGTAGAGGGCGGGGATCAACTTGCGCTTAGCCAAATCCCCTGAAGCGCCAAAAATAACCAGTATCTGTGATTCCATAGGTTCTACCTGCTGGCAACGTACTTCAGTTGACGTCGCGCGGGTCTTCAAGGAGCAAATAAAGAACATTGTCTATAAAGAAGGGGTCCGTCACCAAGCCCAGATGATCCTTGAAAAGGAAAAAGACCTGCTTCCAGCGGATGGGCGAACGAAGAAGGGGGCTCCAGTTGCCGTCCATGCGCTCGTCCATCAAGACGCTGTTCCGGGCCACGATGCCATCCCCGGGCGCGGTTTGGTGCACAGCCAAGTCGCCATCGGCGGAGTCCACCGACAGCCGGTTCGGTGTGTCGACGGCGTCCCCGGCAAACAGGAACAACTCGGTGCCCGGCGGCGGACTGCCGGGCGCGTCCATGGCATGGAAAAAGAGGCGTGCCCTTGCGAGACACTTGCGCTGGTGGTCGAGGGCGATGGCGTGGCGCTGTGCGGCGTCAGCGACGTCCGGCAGCAGCCGTCGCAGGACCCCATCCTGATTCGGCGCTGCCAGCCCCCACTCGTGGCTGTCCCAAAACTTCGGATCAAGAATATCGCCGAGATTCCACTCGGGATGCGCCTTGTCGACTAGGGGGCGGTGCCGGCTACGGGGTAGCATCTGGTAGACGGATGGGAAAGTGCCCACGATGGCCGGCGCCCACTTCGGCAACAGCGGGGCGAAGGATGCGCCGTTCACCAGCGTGGTCACGGCCTCGGCCGATCCGGCGTTGGGCGTCCCCACCAAAATCAGGCGTTCGACGTTCTCACATCCGGACCAGGGAATCTTAATCTTGGCATTCAGGGGCGGGGGTTCGTTCGGCCCATAGCGGAGATAGTAGCGCGCGACCAGTCCACCCATGGAATGGGCCACGATGTCAAACTTGATCTCCTCATCGGCATCCCTTCCGAATCGCTTTGTCCTCTCCATTCGGATGTACTTCTTCTTCTCCAGAATGAATTGGTGGAGACGACGGGCGTTCTCGACGTTGTCGCGTCGCCAGTCGTAGCCGAACTGGAAACAGGTGAAGTGGCTGTCACCGTAGTCCATCGCCCCCGAGAGCCCCAGGTTGGCATCTCTGAATCCGCCTATACCCAAGGCGTTCAGTAGACCGACATAGGCCCTAAGCCGGATAGAGAGACCCAAAACCGATACTTCCAGGTGGTCCAGCACGCCGGCCGCTTGCGTGTCGTCCCGAAGCTGGGCCAGGGAGACGCCTCTCCGCATCGGCAGGGCGAGGGCACGGGCGCCCTCCGCTGTCTCCGAGTTCGAATGGCCGCCCTCGAACGCACCCCAGACAATGTGATCACCCAATGTCAAAGTGGATCCGGTGATGCCCGGGATCACGATAATGGGGTTGCGATCACCATTCTCGTATTGAGCCGCCCTGTTGTAGATCAGTCCCACTTTCGGAGCGCTTGTACGGCAACCACTCAACAGACAGAGCACACATAGAACCTCACCCAGGCAGGCGATCGTCCGAAGGCTTTGCCGAGTGTTCTCCGTCCCAAAACGAAATTGAGGCAGGGGGTCGCCCATATTAGGGTCTGCGGATCACCAGCAATCTTATTTCGGTCATGTCCTCGATGGCGAAACGGATCCCTTCCCGGCCCAGTCCGCTGTCTTTCACGCCTCCGTACGGCATGTGATCCACCCGCCAGGACGGCACGTCTCCGATGACGACACCGCCTACTTCGAGTCGGTCCCAGGCGCGCTGCATCTTGTAGAGATCGCGGGTGAAAATGCCGGCCTGAAGCCCGAAGCGACTGCGGTTCACTTCCGCCAGCGCCTCGTCAAAATCGCTGAACGGTGTCATGATGGCCACGGGCCCGAAAGCCTCCTGGCAGGACAAGTCCGCATCCGCAGGTACGTGTTCCAAGAGCGTGGCCTCCATCATGACACCTTCGCGAGCGCCGCCGCAGAGCAGTTTGGCCCCACCGTCCACTGAAGAGCGGATCCATGATTCGAGCCGCGTGGCCTCTTTCTCGGAAATCATGGGCCCGATGAACGTCTCGTCCTCTTTCGGGTCGCCCATGGTCAGGCTGCGAGCTGCGGCCACGAGCCTATCCTTCATGGGCCCATAGAGCGTCTCGTGAATCAGGATGCGCTGGACGCTAATGCAACTTTGGCCTGACTGATAGAATGCGCCGGTAATGATGCGTGACGCGGCATCGTCCAAATCGGCATCCTCGTCCACAATCACGGCGGCATTGCCACCCAGTTCCAGGACTACTTTTTTCTTTCCCGCCTTGGCCTTCAATGCCCATCCGACGGCGGGTGACCCCGTAAAGCTGAGGAGCCTGAGTCGCTCATCCGTGGTGAACAACTCCGCCCCGTCGCGGCGGCAGGGCAGGATGGAGAAGGCGCCCTCCGGCAGATCGGTTTCGGCGAGTATCTCACCGATGAGGAGGGCACCCACGGGCGTCAGGCTGGCGGGTTTCAGCACAAAGGGGCAACCCACCGCCAGCGCCGGGGCGATCTTGTGCGCGGCCAGGTTCAGCGGGAAGTTGAACGGCGATATGAAGCTGCACGGGCCGATCGGAACCCTTTTCCACATGCCGGAATAGCCGCGTGCGCGCGGACCGATTTCCATCGGCAGCACTTCACCGTATATGCGCACGGATTCTTCCGCCGCAATGCGGAACGTGTCAATGAGGCGGGCCACCTCGCCCCGGGAATCCTTGATGGGTTTCCCGGCCTCTATACACAGGCTGAGTGCCAGCTCCTCTGCGCGCTCAGTGAACCGTCGCACGCAGTGCTGCAGCA
Organism: Planctomycetota bacterium; assembly: GCA_022567055.1. Taxonomy (GTDB): domain Bacteria; phylum Planctomycetota; class Phycisphaerae; order Sedimentisphaerales; family Anaerobacaceae; genus JAIPFM01. Next base: position 2,602 of record JADFHU010000287.1, on the reverse strand, counting down.
CGGCCTGGCGTTCGTAGGCCGGTACCTGTCGCATGGCCTCCGTCGCCTCCACGGCTTTTCCAATGGCTGTGTCGATGGCTGATTCGTCCGCCAAGGCCACGCGGGTAGCAATCTCTCCGGTATACTTGTCCGTCACCAGAAGGTCCCGGTTGGCCGAGACGCGGTGGTTGGCCAGGTAGTAGGGATAGGATTCATTGAGCATGGCTTCTCACATGATGCGGATCATAGAAAGCTACAGGTGACAGGTCTTCTCCTCCAGGGCCGTGGTCAGGGCACGGACGTTATCTGAGTAATCCATGGGTACTTCGATCAGGTGAACCCCGGGAGAGCCCAGACAATCTTGCAGCATCGGAGCCAAATCTCCTGTAGCCTCGACCCTGTGTCCCTTGGCCCCGTAGCTTTCGGCATATTTAACGAAGTCCGGGTTGCCGTAATCCAACCCCCAGTTCTCGAAGTGCATGGCGGTCTGCTTCCACTTGATCATTCCGAAGGCGTTGTCATTCAGGATCAAGACCGAAAGATTCAGCTTCAAACGAACCGCCGTCTCAATCTCCTGTGAGTTCATCATGAACCCCCCGTCTCCACATATGGCCAGCACCTTTCGGTCCGGAAAGACCAATTTGGCTGCCATGGCGGACGGCAGCCCGGCGCCCATGGTCGCCAGGGCATTGTCCAGAAGCACGGTATTGGGTTCGTGCGCGTGATAGTTCCGGGCGAACCAGATTTTGTAGATACCGTTATCCAGCGCGACGATGCCGTCCGAAGGCACCATCTTCCGAACATCCGCCACCAGCCGCTGTGGCAGCACCGGGAAGCGATTGTCGTCTGCACCTTCCTGCAGGTGCATATCGACTTCTCTTTTGATCTGCTCGTAGAAGCGGAAATCCCAACTTTTCTGAGGAGTGACGGCTTGGTTGATCTGCCAGATACTGTTGGCAATGTCGCCCACGACTTCAAGCTGCGGGAAGTAGACCGGATCGACCGCCGCGGTTAAAAAGTTGATATGGATCACTTTCGTTCCGCCGTGCTCCATGAAGAATGGTGGCTTTTCAACTACGTCGTGACCAACATTGATGATCAGATCCGCTTTCTCGATGGCACAGTGCACGTAGTCCCTTGCTGACAAGGCCGCGTTGCCCAAAAAGAGGGGATGACGCTCGTTGACCACCCCCTTGCCCATCTGAGAGGTGATGAAGGGGATACGGGTTTTATCAATAAATTCCCGAAGCATTTTGGAGGTCAGTTTGCGGTTGGAGCCTGCACCGATCAGAAGCAGGGGCCGCTTCGCCGCTTCGATCATCCGTACTGCCCGGGCGACGGCCTTGGCTTCGGCCGTGGATCGTCTGATCCGCTCTCGCTGAAAGATCTGAGCATCGGTTTCTTCAGCGGCGATGTCCTCTGGAAGTTCCAGGTGTACGGCCCCCGGCCGTTCCTCCTCGGCAAGTCGAACGGCCTCCCGTACACGGGAAGGAATATTATCTCCGCTGACAATCTGCCGGGTGTACTTGGTGAGTGGCTTCATCATCTGGACGATGTCCACGATCTGGAACTGTCCCTGCTTGGATGTCTTGATCGGTTTTTGGCCCGTGATCATCATCATCGGCATGGCCCCGAGTTGGGCGTAGGCCGCGGCCGTGACCAGGTTGGTGGCGCCGGGCCCCAGAGTCGACAGGCATACCCCGACCCTGCCGGTCAAGCGACCATAGGTGGCCGCCATGAATCCGGCCGCCTGCTCGTGCCGCGTCAGGATTAGTCGAATGGAGGAGTCTTTCAGGGAATTCAGAAAATCGAGATTCTCTTCCCCGGGAATACCGAATATGTATTCAACACCTTCGGCTTCGAGTGCCTTGATAAACAGATCGGATGCCTTCAATGCGTCACTCCTTGAAGCATATTCCTCGGACCAAAGTTCTCTGGTGCATCCCACGCGGGGTATTGGACCCTAGGCTCTGTCTGAAAACCAGTTATACAATCCTATTTAGAGCCCCTAACAAAATGACTCTGCATTCAAACGGCTTGTTCTGCGCCTGGACGGCGTCAGGCTCCATCGACCGTCCTCGGACGGCCTGCTTCGCCTTCCTTGCCAGACACAGAAACGCTCGTTTTCGGTGCGACGATTCATTTTGTTAGGCACTCTCAAGCATCGCGTCTGCCGCCTTGACAAAGCCTCCGATGTTGGCGCCGATTGAGAGGAAATCTGATTTCAACAGATAGGGGGAGATTGTACCGCCGGAGGATGACGATTCAAGGGAGAAAACAGCGGCTTCCTTGGCAATGCGCCCAAGTTCACGGATAGCATCAAACCGGGACAGGGCCTCGGTTTCGTAGAAAGCGCGTGCGTTTTCGTTTTCCACCGAAACCAGACGGACATAAGCGGACCACGGCAGCGAGAAACGCTTTGATGCCATTTCCAGCAGGGATTCCGCAGAAAGCATCTGCGATTTTCCAAATGGCGTCCGGATTTTCATCGGCGCCGATTCTATCGACAGTGTCGAGAGAATTCGCCCCTGTGGATATGTCAGGTAGAATTGGCGGAACTTGTTCAGGTTCGGATACGAGAATCCACGTCCGAATCTTGCGCTCAAGTCTTGTGCCAGCCGCT
>JADFHU010000286.1 GCA_022567055.1 Planctomycetota bacterium | reverse complement strand
ATCTCGCGTGATGCCCACCGTCAGGCCTGTGACACCCTTGGCGACTGAGGCCAGATCACTGGTCATGATGCCTGGAACCACGTTGCTAACGCCCAGGCCGTCAATGCTGTTCCAATCCACGCCAAACTTTGTACTTTCATTCAGTCTCGCGGTCAAGATCGTGGCTTCCACAAGGACCTGCCGAGGTCGCACGTCCAGTACCTCCAAAAACTCTTCGATCTTCTCGATTCTTTCGGGATAGTCCCATACGATGATCTTGTCGTTGGACGCCAGACTGTCCCCCCCACTGGCCCCATTGCTAATGGACTCACCGGTAGGGACGGCCACCTCCGCGGGCGTGCTGGCCTTGACCATGCCGGCCCCACTCAAGACCGGGCCAATCAGGTTCAAGGCCTCGGCCGCCGACATGTAATAGAGCGTGAAGACGCGATACTCCATGCGCTCCACATCGGCCTTGATCTTTCGGTATTCCTCCCGTGAGTAGACCTTGATAATCCGGCCCTTTTCCTCATAGACAAAGTTGTGCCCCAAGACCGCGTCCATGGCCTCTTCGAAAGTGACGTTTCGGAGTTTGGAAAAGCCCAAAACGCCTTCCACCTTCGAGGAGGGCACGATGTTCTTCTGATAGTTTCCCGCCAGGACATTCAGTGCATCCTTGATGGGACAATCCCTGTTGAAGGCAATCATCGTGAGTTGGGCCTCAGCCTCGGGTCCGACGGATGCGGGTTCACTGGCCGCGACATCGAGGAGGTTGTGACCAAACACTTCCGCGGGCGTATTCGCCTCGGCCCCCATCACGACCGAAGACAAGCAGACACAGCCGCAGAGCCACCGCACCTCCCGGGCCAGGTCGAATCCTCTGGGACTGACGCGTGGTTCATACTGTCGTTTCATTATGTAGCACATAGTCTCACCTCACTGTTAGATGACTCTTGAAATCAGTTCGATCTGTCATTGTTATCTCTAAATCGGCGCTTCGGTACTCCATCGCTAGCGTGTGGGCTCAGGGACGGCCAAGAAATAACTTGGACTTTTGATGCCCAATTGCACGCCATCTTTGATCGCTTCTCAATCGCAAAATCCGCGACGTAGGACAGCTACGCCTGTGGTTTCGCTCAATCGGGCGCGACCAAATATGGAGCACACTTGGACCCCAAATTGTCCAATTAATTTCTTGCCGATCCCTTGGGAACGAGTCGTAGCACGACCGATGTCCTCCCACAGACCAATACCACGGACGCTTCGTAAATCTCTTTCACTTCACACACCATGTCTCGGTATCCCTCTAGGTCGAGTTCCTCACCCACCCTCACGAATCGGTCGTTCAAGAATGCCTGCGGCTGCTCCCCCATCACGATTGCCTTGAGGACCAGTCCGCTGAGTGCGGCCTTGATCACCTCATCGGTCGAGGGCCCCGCCGGCGCGGCGGGCGGCGGGACAGGCGCGCGGCTCTCTGCGGGGTCGCCTGTGCTTATCGGGCGCTCCCGTACGAAAAAATCTCGCTCTATGCCTCGATTGCGGCGCGGCGCGGCGACCCGAGCGACCGGTGTCCCGGTACGAGACTGCGGCGGCGGAACCGTGGCGTCAATCACTGTGTCGGCTTTGCCGGCCTGTGGTCCTTGCTCCACGGCGCTGCGCACAACGAGTGCCACCGCAATGGTCAGTGCACCCAACATCAAGGGTGTTCGGGTTCGGGTCCGCGTCAGCCACCGGCACCACCCAATACGTGGCCGGCCCTCTCGATGGTGTGTCTCATTCGTCATAGTGCCGAAACGCGCTTGTCTTCCTCCCAGATGGGTTCGGGTTGGTAGAAGATGATGAATTGAGCCTCCATCCGCAGGTGACCCGCCAAATGGGCATCGTTCGTCAAGAGGATCTCGTCAATCTGTACCAACCTCTCAATCCCCTTCAGGTCCTCATAGAATCCATAGATTGCCTTTAGTTTTCCCTCACAGTACACCTCCACCGGCACACGGATAGCGATGTCTCCGGCAACTTCGGTGCCGGGAACAATCATCTGTTTCGTCAGACCATGGCGCGTCATCAAGATGGACATCTCCGTCAGGAACGTTCCGATAGACTTTTCTTTGGGTATGTGCCGACCCAGCTCACCCATGTCTTGTTCGAGTTGCTCCAGTTCCTGCCGCACTGCTGCCACCTCGGCTCGCTGTGTCTCGGCAACATCAACAACGCCCATCTGCCTCGCCTCGAGTTTCCGAATGAGTTCCAGTTGCTTCCGGGAAGGCAAAAAGCCAAACCAGACGAAATCAATCACGAGGAGTGCCCCGACGGCAACGATGGACATCTGTGTTTTATTCCGCATAAGCAACCTATCCCCTAATCCCTAATCACCCTGTTCGATTTCACGACCGACCGCAATGGTGCAACTCACTTCAAATTCAAACCCTTTTTGGCTCGTCTGCTCGCTCACCTGAGCACTCGGTGCCGACTCACTCGCAAGGGCTTCCGTAGCGGCCTTCGAGTAGACGAGATTGACCTTGCGAAAAGTGGCCGAGTTTTCCAGTTCGGCGATGAGTGCCGCCACATGGCCCGCATGGCTCGCGAAACCTATGAGTCGAACAGAGTAGCGCTCCGCCGTGCGTTCGCCCGCGTCGTCGCTTTCCGATGGCGCCTGCGCCGTCTCGCCCCGAAGCGCCTGTTCCGTTGGTTTGAGACTCAGCAGTTCCACACTCTGCAGAACGATCTCTCCGGATACGACGGTGCTCAACTCCGCGAGTACGTGGGCCACGTCCAGATCCAGTTTGAGGCGATTCGCAGACGTCATGGCGGCCCGCGTCTCAGAGACACGAGCGCTTAGCCGCTCGAATTCCACCATGAAACGCTCCGCCTGGCCCCGTTCCGTGTCGGAGCGTACCAGGTCCGCATTGGCCCGGGAGATTTTTCGAGAGGCGACCGCGTTCGAGAGAATCATGATCAGAAAAATGATGCTCAAAGCGATGTATTGCCGTCGCACGCTCAGTTTGCGTTGTGTATTGTCCCTATACCACTCGGGTAGGAAGTCTACGTCTCTCATACCTCACCATTCATTATCAGAATCGGGTCAGCCCACTGAGATGAGCTGATTCGTCTTGGATTTCTCCTCGCTCTGGGATCTTGCCGCCTCAATGCCCTTTAGGGCGAGCCCAATGGCAATCGTCCACTCCGTGGGCCGGTCCTGGGAGAGTCGGCCCACTGATTTCAATCCACGGAATGACTGTGCCACGCCTACTTCCAAGGGCAGGAGACGTCTAAAGGTATCCATTAGAAGAGGCGTATCGGCCCCTACACCCGACACGAGGGCAGAACCGACGCGTTGTCCCCGGAAAGTGACAGTGTAGTACCGTAGACAGAGGGAGATTTCATTGATCAACTGCTCGGCAATCGAATTCATCGGGTCCAATAGCACTTGTCGCGTGGATTGATCGAGACTCGAGGCCGCTGTTTTTTCCGATTCGGGCTCCTGGGTCTGCCGGACCTGGGGTTTACCCTTTGAAGCATCAGGCCCCTTCAGTGTGTGTCCCTCCTGACCCGAGTGCTGCAGACTCAATCGCATGCGCTGTGCCTCATCCATGGAGACGTTTAACTTGTCCGCAATCTCTCGATCCACGTGAACGGCTCCGACCGGAATCTGTTTTATGAAACAGATTTCACCCTGAATGCCGAACACGACGGTGGATTCCCGGCTCCCCACGTGGACATACATGACCGCCTGCTCCCTGTCTCCCTGACGCCGCATTTGACGGGTATGCGCCCGGAACAACGCACAGGGGAGGGGATCGATACCGACTGGGACAAGCCTCGACTCCTCCAGCAGCGCGATATGACGCCGAATTCGCTCATCTTCGGCGCCGAACAGGATCACTTCTTGTTTCACCTGGTCGCCATGATGGATCTGGCCCGCAGGCAAGTGACGAATCGAATCAACCTCCGGATCCAGGCCGAAACGGTAGGCCGCCTCCCTGTTGAGTTCAGCGCCGGTCTTGGTCGAATCGGCCAGATCCAGACGGACCGAAGTCACGTTCCAGGCATCATTGGGTAAACAGGTCACCACCTGCTTTCCCCGAAATCCGCCCTCATCCAATATGTCGTGAATGGCAGCGACGACAGACTGACGGCGCTGCGGCTCATCCTCTTCGATCGACAGGGACACACGTTTGGCCATGGTCACAGAGAGCTGTCCCTGCTGATAGCCAAGCTGGAGCATTTTGATAGAATCATCTATGATGTCTAACCCTATCGATCCGCACTTCTTTCTTGATCCAAATCTAAACATGGTCGCTTCAATAACTTAGAGTTCATTCACTGACGGAAATGATCCCGGTGACCGGTTCCACCGAAATCGTTCGACTGACGGAGCCTACGCTCACGTCAACGGATCCACTGTTGAGCGGATTGTCATCTCCATTAAAGGGACTACCGAGATGGTCAAACTTTACGGTCGAAGTCGTGTCGAAACTGACGCTGGAAAGGTCCACCTGATCCAGGCGGCTGTCCCTGGAAAAATCAACGACATAGTCGAAGCCCACTTTCACAGGATGCTGCAAAACGGTACTGGTCTGGTCTTGAAGCTGGTAGGTCTCTCCCGCGGCGCTGAACACAACCGCGTGCGTCTGCCCCCCGCGAATCGCCATGCTCTTGGCATACTCCAAATCGGCGGCAATCATGTCTGCGGCAGATCGTACCTGAGCACTGGAGGTCAATGACAACATGGGAACGACCATGGCCGCACCTACCGCGAGCAACACCATCACCACGACCAGTTCGATCAGAGTGAAGGCCCGGAGCGATGGGGGCCTGACCGGTAGGATCTCACACCCTCTGGCACGCTGGTGAATCCATGAGATGAACCGCCACCAGGCTGGGAATGGAGTTCCGTTCTGACATGTCCACCGAATGGACACATGGGTATCATTCGTTTTGCTTTTCATTTCACCCAACCTCAAAGCCTCTCTTCGGCCCTATCTGGAGGTTCCTTTACGAGCGACGCTTTGGTCGAGATCATCACGGTCAATGCTTCGTAGTCGAGGTCCCAGAAGACAACTGTTCGTAGTCTCCGAAAGCGAATCGCCAGGGGATCTTCCCGAGGCGGCCCATAAAAGCACCTATTGACGTCGAAATCATCCGCGCGCCCACCCTTGTCTTTTCTTAATTCGCTGCTAGAGTGCGGCCGATAAAGGGGATCTGATCAGTATGCGTAGTAGGCATTGCCCCCGGTATCGGCCCCCGTGCAGTCGGATCGGATTTCCCCCGTGGCCGGCTTGTAGATCCAGCCGTGGCTGTTGTCGGCCTCTGCGGGGAACGGACTGCTATCAGCTAGTATCTGAACGGTGTTCAGATTGTTGATGGGGTTGGTGGGGATCTTCGCCAAATAGGGTCCCCGATTATAGCCTGAGGTCCCGATCGCGGCTGTCTGCCCCGTCGAAGTACTCGATTGTGTTGCCTGATTTACAAAGGCACTTTCTGTCGGTGTGCTGGACGTGTTCCCATTTAGATAGCCGGGCGCCACTTCCAGGTGCTGGCCCTTATAGATTAGAATAAAACGCTGCAGGATTCTCAGATCTTGAGTCAAAGCGCTCGCCCTGGCGGACATGGTGCCTTCCCCAAAGGCGGGGATCACGATCGCCGCCAACAGCCCCAGCAAGACCACCACGATGAGAATCTCAACGAGCGTAAAGGCCTTCGCCCTATTCATCGTTCTGTCCTCAAACAGATTCTGACTTGGGCACTCTAGCAAGCCCCTGCCGGCTTAGGCCGCCTTGCAGAGGATCGCTTCGCTCGGCCTCGGGCCGACGCGACGGATTTATCAGAGTACCTTAATAAAAACGGGCCGACCCTTTCCAGTGCGGCTCGGCCAGCCCTTCAGTTTCAACATCTATTAAGCGCTGGAGGGCGTGCCGGCAGTTGGTCCGGCACGCCCCTATCCAGCCTAGTGTCAGTCAGATGTGGGATCACTTATAGTGAATCGTGGCCCACCGTGTTGGCATGGAATGCCCCCGTTGTCGTATGGAAGTGCCAACCCGTTGAGCCGTCGACTGTTGCAGCAGCAGCCGTCGCTTCAATGCCATCAGGGTCCCCGCCCGCCGCAACCGAATCCGCATAGGGATTGGTCGGAATCTTCTGGAGATAGGGACCGAAAATCTCGGCACCGGGAGCCTGCGTGGTGGCCTTCGTGCCATTGGTATTCGTATACAGGGTCAATGCCTCAGCGACAGTTATGCCGCTAGCAGCCCCGGGCAGCGCATCAGTGTGTTGGATCTTAAACAGCTCGATCTGAGAACGAACGGTTTGCAGATCGGACACGAGACTCGAGGTCCTGGCCTCGTTGCTCGCCTCGGTAAACTGCGGAATCACGATCGCAGCCAAGATGCCCAGAATGACAACGACAATCAGAATTTCCACTAATGTAAACCCGTTTCTAGCTTTCATGTTGATCTCCTCTGTTGTGTGCACATAATTTCCTGTTGCTGATTACGATATCCCGCTTATTTGCTGCAATGTCTGTTTTTTGACGCCCGTTTGCGTCGGATCGCACTGAGCAATCCCGAAAAATCCTCCTCAAGAATTACGCGTCAACCTTGAACCAAATCATCCCATGAAGCCCTCGGAAACACCCGGCGAAACGCGTTCTTCACCCGCCATCAGGTGTCCACTCAAAGTATAGGATACAAAATCTTGGCAAGAAACTTCCCCAGGACAAAAAGAGGGTACCGGCGCATCAACAGGCGGGATCCTGCCGTAGTGTGATAACACTCTTGGCACGCGATTTGGCTGATCCCGGCAGGAGTGACCCTTCCTCCAAAGGAACCCTGTCTGCCCCATGCTCGCGGTCCTTAGCGGTCACGCAGAAATAAATTCACACTTTAGAGGGAGCAAATTGGCGTTAGATTTGGTCGCGCCGATTGAGCGAATCCACAGGCGTAGCTATTCTACGTCGAGGAATTCGTGATTGAGAAGCGGCCGAAGATAATGTCAAGATTGCCCCTATAAATGGGAAGTTATTTCTGCGCGGCCGCTAAGACACTCTAACGAATCCCTGCTGGCTTCGGCCGGCTGCAACGGCCTTCTGGGGCGTTGGCCTCCATCGACGATGCTCACATCGCCTG
>JADFHU010000285.1 GCA_022567055.1 Planctomycetota bacterium | reverse complement strand
TTCTTCTTCTCATCGGCGATGTGGCCGTACTTGGCGATATCGGTCTCTTTGGCTTGTAGCGGGACATGGGGTGCGGTAAAGGGGACATAGAGGAAGAAGGGGCTCTCCGCCGGACTGCCCTCGATAAACGGGCCGCCTCGCGTCCGATCAAGTCCGTGACATAGCCCTGATCCCGACAGGGCTCGTGGTCGCGGTGCCAATCGAGCTGCCCCTCACGTTTGTGGGAAAAGTAGTCAAAGGCGCCGTTGTAGCAACCCACGAAATGGGTAAAGCCCCGCGCCAGGGGCAGGAGTTCCTTACGGTAGTGTCCCAGAGGCCACTTTCCGAAGACGCCGCGTCGCCGATATCCGGCTCGGGCCAGCAGCTCCGCTAGGGTCTGTTCCGAGGTGGGAAGACCGTACTGACGCAACGGGGTGATCACCGATTTCATCATGCCATAGCGAATCGGCCAGCGCCCGGTCATGAGACCGGCACGTGTCGGCGAACAGAGCGGACAGACGTGAAAGTTCTCCAGACGGATACCCTCGGTGGCCAGGCGATCCAGGTTCGGTGTACGGATCGCACCCCCGTGGTATCCCACATCGCCCCAGCCCAAGTCATCGGCCAAGAGGAGGACGATATTGGGGCGATCTACCGAAGCCGGGACGGGGGCTGAGAGACCCGACAGGATGACCAGAATCAAACACACGCTCGTTCGTAAAGGGATTTGCATACGTTTTCGTCTGTCAGCGAACATCGTTTCTTGCTACCACTCGAGTATCTGATTGCACTCAGGATTCAATGAATGACACGAGTGTCATGCCTTGTCGTCCATCTATGCGCCATAATATGCCTGCGCCGTTCTCTCGCAAGACATCCCTATTTCTTTTCTCGCGTGACGGTCGATGATCCTAACCTAGCCGGGATGTTTCTGGATAGCCGCCCCTCCAATCCAAATAGGGCCTTGCAGATGGAAACTCAGTATGTCCCCAGCGTCCAGGCCACCGACAAGGAGGGACAGCAGAATGTCGAAGGATAGTCAACTTCGTCAATGGACATTCCTTGCTCGACATTCTGCGGTTCGTTTCTCCTCGTGATGATCGGTCAATTTTGAAGAGGCGGATTATTGGTCTTCCGGCTTACCCGCGGAATATTCTCAATGCCAACGGGTTTTCTTCCTTTGGGGGCACTCCGTCCGCTTGCCTTCAAGTTGTGCAGCAAGGTCTGAAGTTCTTTCCGCTTCTGGGATTCCTCGAAGAAAAGGTTGGTGGTTTCGCCGGGATCCTTACCCAAATGAAATAATTGACCGGTCGCATGGGGCGCGGTTTCTGGTAAAAGGTATTGAGCCATAAAGCCCTTCGAATAACGGTTACCTCCTGACAACATATGATCGAGGTATTTCCATTTGCCCTGTCGAATCTGAAACTCTCCTCTAAAGCTCTGGGTCAGTAGATGGGGCCTGACAGGGTCATCTTCGTCCTGAATCCCCAGCATGACAGGCAACATGTCAAAACTGTCTGTCGCATCTTCATCTTTCAACTCATACCCAACAACCGATGCCAGTGTGGCGAAGATATCCGTGGTGTTGGTCATTTGCCTTGAAACCTGCCCCGCAGGAATGGCCCGAGGCCAGCGCGCGATGAAGGGAACTCGGTGGCCCCCTTCCCAGCCGTCACGTTTCATGCCCCGCCATCCGCCGGAGGCATCGTGATCGTATTCCTGTCGCATGCGGTGATAGTGAACCGTTTCGGCGCCGTTGTCCGAATTAAAAATGACGAGGGTGTTTTCATCGATGCCTAGCTCATCCAGTGTATCGAGCAAGCGTCCCACCAGTACATCCAGCTCCCAAAGAAAGTCCCCTCTGGGGCCGCCCTTGGTCTTGCCGCGGAACTCTTCTGCCGGCAGTACGGGGGCGTGAGCGATCTGTGTGGACAAGACCGCGAAGAAGGGTCTGTCTGGGTGGTGATCGAGGTGATTTTGAATAAACTTCACCGTCTTGTCATAGAAGATCTTGTCGGCGTTTTCAAAATCATATCCCACGGACATGAATCCCTCGTCATTGTCCCACAGCCATCCATCCAGGTTGGGCAGGTTCCTGCGCCGGTGTACCACCGTGGCCGGTACCTCCACCATGCCGTTTTCGATGTAGACGTAAAGAGGATCGGTGTTGGGACAGTTCGGGGTGATGAACGATTCATCGAATCCCCGGTTATTGGGGCCGTCTCGCAGAGGCGTACTCTTTTCATAGTTGATTAACTTCGAATTCGCAAACCCACCTCTGAGTCGTTTGCCGTCATCGTCGTACCAGGTGAGCCCGACATGCCACTTGCCGAATACACCCGTACGGTATCCTTTGGCTCGCAGCATATCGCCCAATGTCAGTGTGCCAGGCTTGAGATAACTGGGACCGCCCGGACCCTCGAACGCACCACCGCCCCGGCCCGTGGACCGGAAGATCTGTTGTCCGGAAAAGAGTCCGTAGCGCGAAGGCGAACAGATCGTCGAGGGGCTGTGCGCATCAGTGAACATGATGCCTTCTCGCGCCATTCGGTCTATGCGAGGCGTCTTATAAGCGGCCTTGGGATTGTAGATGGAGAGATCTCCGAATCCCAGATCATCCGTATAGACAATGACGATATTGGGCAATTCTGCAGCAGTACACCCTATTGATATCACTAACAAGACGAGTGCAAAGAAAGTCATGGAATAGATTGATTTTTTCATGTGGTCACCCTATAGCCTGTTTTCAGGTGCCATTTCTAACTCCCCTATTTGCATGGCAGCCTTCATTTCTTTTATGCGTTCTGGATATTTGGCCGGTCAGCCTCTGCCTCGACTCGAACCACGGCAAATACTGTGAACATACTCACGGCAATCGATTTCATCTAGGACCTGGTACACGTAGCCGACGTCGCGCATACCATGGCGCCGGCGAGCTGTCTGATCTGCACCTCGTTGATGTCCTTGCGGAAACAGTTCCAACTATTCCAGCCCGTGGTAGGGAGTCGGCGTGAGACGGTCATAGTCCGCGGCAACTGACACCGCTGCACATACCACCGATAGGACAAAAAGGGCTGACAGTATCACGTAAGTATGCTAGGTTGTTACCATGTCAGTGTCAAGATACCCGATCAAGGAGCTGCCCCATGAACGATATCCATTTCCGACGTCACATCCTGCTGCTTGCGATGGCTTGCGTACTAGCAGGTTCTTTCCTGCTATTCGGAACCCACACCTCGATGGGCGCCGAACGCGGCAAGAAGCCCGACATTGTTCTGATTGTCGCCGACAACCTCGGCCATGGCGACCTGTCCTGTTACGGTTGCCCCGACATCCGCACGCCCAATATCGATAGCATCGCCTCCCAGGGCGTTCGTTTCACCAACTTCTATTCCAATGGTCCCGAGTGCTCGCCCACGCGAACGGCCCTTCTCACCGGCCGTTACCAACAGCACATCCCCGGTCTCGAATGCGCCCTGGGCACTGGCAACGTCGGTCGCTATGACGACGCCATTGCCCTGGCCGAGAAAGGCCAACTCGGTCTTCCACCCAAAGAAACGGTCCTTATCCCGTTGCTCAATCAGGCCGGCTACCGCACGGTGGGCCTGGGCAAATGGCATCTCGGCTACGAGAAGCACCTCATGCCGCCCCACCACGGTTTCGACTACTTTCTTGCCTCACTCGGCGGAACGATCGACTACTTCTACCATAACGAACCCACAGGAGAGCCTGTCCTCTACGAAAACTTCAAACAGGTACGGCGAGACGGTTACTTCACCGACCTGATTACGGACGGTGCCGTCGACTTCCTGCACACGCAACCCGCCGACGAACCCCTCTTCCTGTACCTGCCCTACACGGCGCCCAGCGCGCCCTTCCAGCATCCCGACCACAAACCGGATCGCCCTAAGATATCCCACAAATGGGATTCCCAAGACTGGCAGAAGGGCGATCGCGATACCCTCCGACTGATCATCCAGCGACTGGACCAGGGGGTGGGCAAAGTCCTTGAAGCCCTGGAATCAACCGGCCGAGCGGAAAACGCGTTGGTCATCTTTTGCAGCGACAACGGCGCCTATCCGATTGCCGCCAGCAACGCGCCCTTTCGAGGCCATGCCTCCGAACTCTTCGAGGGCGGAATCCATGTCGCCTGTGTGGCGCGCTGGCCCGGTCGATTGCCAGTGGGAACGATCGACGATCGCCACACGCTCACATTCGATCTTACCGCTTCTATTCTCGCCGCCGCCGGATGTACGCTACCCCAGGATCGGCCACTGGACGGCATCGATGTTCTGGGGCAGATCGCCTCAGGCCAGCCGGCGGTCCCCCGAACGCTGTTCTGGAGGTCACGCCGCGCCGACCGCACCTGGAAGGCCGTCCGCCAGGGCAGCCTCAAATACCTCTGGCGCCAAGACGGCGACCAGCTCGACGAGTACCTTTTCGACCTCTCGAAAGACGCCGGCGAGACCCGCAATCTGTTCGAAACGCTGCCTGACGATGCGCGCCGGTTGAAGCAACTCCTCGCGGATTGGGAGGGGGGCTTCTAAGGGGCGCACTTGGTGCTCATAGCGTCCTCTTATTCTTTGCCGATCGCTATACGCTGACTTTGATAAACCGCCATGAATCTTCTCCTAAGAAACATACCCCAGGTAGCAGTCCCAGGAACCAAGATTGCCGCAGTCGCTTAGGCTCCTGCGCAATGACCGGGCCAGCGTTTCTTCGGTATACTGGCTGCGCAGCAGCTGGAGGCTCACAATGCCATCGACACAAAGGATGAGTCGTTGCCGCTATGGGTCGTTCGCCCTAGTCGTTGCTGCACTATACTTTGGACTGATGGAGACAATCTTACCGGCCGGACCGCCACGTGTTCTGCCCCCTGGCACGATCCCCGCGGATACCCGACTCGGTCCGTTGCGTGGAGAGCGGGGTGACTTCTCGTTCCTCCCAGCTCAATCGTCAGAGGCATGGGAGCGGCGAAGGAAAGACATTCGGCGCATCTTGCGTGTTACTCTGGGGCTATGGCCCATGCCCTTCAGATCTGCTATGGACCCCGTCATTCATGGCATGATTGACCAGACGGATTATACGGTTGAAAAAGTCTATTTTGAGAGCATCCCCGGTTTCTACCTGACCGGCAACCTCTACCGTCCCAAGGATGAAACGGTAAGACGGCCAGCCGTCCTGAGCCCGCATGGGCACTTTCCGGGCGGGCGTTTTCTCGACGGAGGACTTGAGGACGTCCGTCGGCAGATTGCTCGGGGCGCAGAACGATTCGAAGATGGGGGCCGCAGCTTCATGCAATCCCGCTGTGTACAACTGGCACGCATGGGCTGCGTCGTGTTTCACTACGACATGATCGGCTACGGCGACAGTGTACAAATACCGCTTGACGTCGCCCATCGATTTAGGAATTCACGTGTGAAGTTCAAGGAACCCCCTGCTTCTGGCTTCTACAGCGCCTGGGCTGAGCTTCACCTCCAAAACCCAATGGGCCTGCACACGTATAATTCTATCCGTGCGCTCGATTTCCTGGTCAGTCTGCCCGATGTTGATCCCAAACGGATTGCCGTTACGGGGGGCAGTGGCGGCGGAACCCAGACCTTTATGCTCTGTGCCGTGGACGAACGACCCCTCGTTTCAGTACCGGCGGTCATTGTCTCAACCACGCGACAGGGTGGATGCACGTGCGAGAACATCAGCGGGCTTCGCATCGGCACGTTCAATCTCGAATTCACCGCCCTGCACGCACCCAAGCCATTACTCTTGATTTCGGCTGACGACGACACACGAACCATGCCTGAGAGGGGGTATCGCGAACTACAACATCACTATCGCATGCTGGGGGCAATACAGAATGTCTCCCACGTTGCCCTGCTGCAGTTTCCCCACAACTACAACCACGTCAGTCGAGCGGCGATGTACCACTGGGTCAACCGTCATCTTGACCTCGGACTGGCCGAACCCATTCTCGAACGCCCCTACCACCGCTTAACCCGGGAGAGGCTATCGGTTTGGAACGATCAACATCCTCGACCCGCGGGCGACGCCAACGCTCAACAGAGGATCCTCCAATGGCTGACCAGCGATGCCGGGCGGCAAATCGCTGCCCTATCTCCGCAAGATGCCAAATCTCTGCAACGTTATCGTCGGATAGTCGGTGGAGCATGGGACGTTCTGCTCCGCAGGCTGCCAAAAAACGCCGAAATCGGTTTCGAGCCCATACAATCACGGGCCGAGGAAAAATACCTGGAGACGCTTGGACTCCTCTCTTATCGAACCATCGAGGACCATCAAGCTAAACTGCCGATGGCGGTGCTCGCCCCGAAAGAGGCCAGCGGCCGTACCGTGATTTGGGTCGATGAAGAGGGTAAGTCCGGACTCTATGCGAATGATGGCTCTGTAGACCGGCCCATTCGCAGGCTGCTTGACGCAGGCGTGACCGTTATCGGCGTTGATCTACTCCATCAAGGGGAGTTTCTGGCTGCTGATCGGCCTCGCAAAAGGCAGCATTCATTGCCAGGGGAAGAGGCATTTGCCGGATGGACCTACTGCTACAATCTGCCCCTGTTTGCCCGTCGTGTCCACGACATCCTTGCTGTGATCGCATGGGCCCAGGGTGACGATTTGCAGTCGGATGAGGTTGCTCTGGTGGGCTTGCACGGCTCCGGACCGCTGGTGGCGGCAGCAGTCGCTCAGGCACAGGGAGCTGTTGCTAAAGCATCGGTCAACACCAGAGGATTTCGTTTTGTCGACTTGGAGGATGTTTACGATGTCAACTTCATGCCGGGTGCAGCAAAGTATGACGACCTACCGGGGCTATTGGCGCTTTCGGCGCCTACCCGGATGTGGCTTGCGGGAGAGGGTAAAGAAGCCCCGGCGATTGTTAAGGCAGCGTTTGCCAGTGCCGGCACTCCCGAGAATCTGAAGACATTCTCAGGCGATGATCAGGAAGTGGCCAAGATCGCAGTCGAATGGTACTTGCGCTAAACGTTTCTTTGCTAATGATAGTCCTTAGAGCACCTACGCAAAATGAGTCTGCATTCGAGCGGCTTATTTTCCCTCTGGACGGCGTCAGGCTCCATGGACCATCCTCGGATGGCCTGCTTCGCCTTCCTTGCCAGAGGCAAAAACGCTCGCTCT
>JADFHU010000284.1 GCA_022567055.1 Planctomycetota bacterium | reverse complement strand
TTGCATGTGCAGTGACACCCTCTTCGGTCAGCCACCTCTTGAAGGCATCGAGGTTCATCATTTGCAGGTCCACTAAGGCTTCCCGCCCTTCGACATTGATCTCCGGGAGGAGCCGGATCAGTTGAAGATGACTCTCCCGAAGGGTGGCTCCTTCCCGCCAGGGATCAATGATGTGGCCCATCACCCTGCGCACTCGACCGTCCAATTGAATATCTAACGCCTGGCCTGCACCGATGTGGAAGTGCTGGTATGCCAGCCGAAAGGCACCAGGCACGAGTCGGTCCAGGTGAAATACCTCTTGCTTGCTCACGTTCACGGAATAGGAGAGATCCACGTACCGATCCAAGCCGTCCTCGGGCAAGAGATGGACCGTCGGTTCGTGCCCCGAAGGGATCTGTATTCCATCGACATACTGTCCCGAAAGTCGGGCCCAGGGCATGAGTGTGATCTGTTCGGTCTGGTCTAACTGCTCGGCGGTCGCCCAGCCGAACCCCTCTTCGCAGAGGGCAATTAAGGCCTCCGGTTCAAACTGAGGCTCAAAGTCAAAGCGGCCGGAGACATCACTAAGCGCATGAATTTGATAAACCTTTCTGTAGACACGCCCATTGGATAGAGGCAATTTGTGGCCGCAATTGACGAGATAGATCTCCACTCCTGCAACAGGCCGGCCCACTGCGTCATAGACATAGCCCCCAGGCCCATTGCCCTTCTCAAGGTAAAAGTCCAGGCTGACATCACCCTCGTTGGGATCAATCAATCGAGACTTGGCGGGAATATACCCCCTCGCGGAAACAGCAAGCCTGAAGATTTGATCGGGATCGGCATTAACAAATTGATACTTGCCCTCCTTTTGAACGGGGACATTGTACCAGGGTTGAGACCCCGGACTCCCTTGCCAAGAGATCTTGCCATCTCCAGACGAAAAATGGCCACGAATGACTTCGAACCCCTCAATGGCGTCCCCTGTACTTGCATCGAACACGCTGCCCGAGATCTTGGAGAGCGGATGAAGGACTGTTTCAAGGTCGTTCTCTTCTGCAAAAACCGTCCTGTGAGCTAAACCATGACCGCTATGTATGAAACTCAAAGTCACATCATCCAGAGGCATGCCCTCAAGTGAAAAGCGTCCCTCATCATCCGTCCTCGCAGTTCTCAATATCAAAAAGTTGCTGCCCCTCCAGGACTCCACTCCCACCGAAACGTCTTCGATCGGACGCCTCGTCAGGTCAATAACCCTCCCCTCAATGGTACGCCCTTTTTCCATGACAATCGACAGAGGTTCCGGTAGGGCGTCGTTTCGGCAGTCGCAGAGCTGAGGAGCATAGCCGTCCGCTTGAATCACGAATACCCAGTCAGATCGATCATCCGGCACACCTTGGAATGAGAAGAATCCATTGGGGTCGGTTCTTAACCCCAGATATCTCTTGAAATCTGAGTATCCGGACCCCAATGTGACTCTTGCCTTTTCAATTGGACGTCCTCGTTCATCGGTAATTTGCCCCTCCCAAGAGTGGCCTCGGGTCAAGACGAACGTTGGCCGCTGCTGTTTTAGGTCTTGGCCTGACAGACCCAACTGCGGAATCTGAAGTGTCCGACGCACATATTGAGGATGGGTTATCCTGATCACAAATTCGGTTAGGTCTCTGGGGATGCTATCGCATTGCCAAAAACCGTTGGCATCGGTTGTCTGTGTAGAGTCTATCTTCAGCCTTGGCCTATTGGGGTCTTTGTCTCTATCCGGATCATCACCAGAGATGTAGACCTTGGCCCCTGTGACCGGTTCTCCGAGTTCGTTCACAACCTGACCTCCAATGACAGTCGCGTCCTCTAGCCTGAACTCCAGAATGGCACCCGGCTCGGTGATAGGAAGGTTTTTCGTGAT
This sequence comes from Planctomycetota bacterium, assembly GCA_022567055.1. Classification (GTDB taxonomy): domain Bacteria; phylum Planctomycetota; class Phycisphaerae; order Sedimentisphaerales; family Anaerobacaceae; genus JAIPFM01. Next base: position 5,272 of record JADFHU010000284.1, on the reverse strand, counting down.
TGAGACATAGCCCACCTTGGATAGCCGGAGTTTGGGAGCATTCAGGAAGTATTTGTTCAGGATGCAAACCCCGTTCGAATCTGTCGCATACATGACTACTGTGGTGGTAGACTCGCGCCAATAAGGGGTATGCGTTGAAGAAAAGTATTCTCCTCCTACGACTTCAACCTTCACCTCAACGTGCACGCCCCGTAAGGTATTGCCCTCAAGATCCATGACACGCACGAGCATACCGCTGGGTTCTTCGTTGGGTTCCTCGGCGCTGGCGGCATTGGCAGAGCTGTTTGGTTCAACCGCCGTAGGCGCAACTTTAAGCTGGTTAGGCTCACTGACGCCGCCGCCCGGCTCTGCCAAATCGAGTTCATTGGGCTCTGCTGTCCCGGCCAAGATCTTGGCAATGGCCGCAGCGAAGGGGTTGTCGCTTGGGTCACCCTCCCAAGTTGCAGCCAGTCTATTCAAGAGGGGCAGCGCCTCAGTGCTTCCCAATTGGGCCAGGTAGTCCGCGACGGCAATCTGGGTCTGACCTTCACCTCGATCCAGGAGGTCGAGCAAGCCGGGAATGTTCTTCTCCTCAAAAAAGCTCCGGGCCTGGGCCAATTGAAGCTGGATGCGATTTCGGGCAGCTTGATCATGGTCCAATGCCGGCTGAGGCGTATCCGGTCGCATTCGCTTAACCGCAGGATCCGGGGTACCAGGCGACTGTTTGCCAATGTTCAAGAGAACCAAGGATAGGCACAAGAGCACAATCGCCGCTACGGCAGTCAGCCATCTGAGTGGGATCGACTTGGATGGACTCTCGCGTTCATCCGGGGTCGACGGTTGCGCTTGAATAGCATCCAAGACTTGCTTTGCCGCTTGGACCCCGGCGAGGTCCGCCACAGTGGATTGGGCCAAGTCCCCGGCGAGTGCGAGGACTCTCTGCATTCGGACCAGTTCGTGCCGGCAGGCCAGACAGCCGACCAAGTGTTCCTCTATAGGCCGGCGCTGCCCCCCCGTCAATTCATCCAGGGCATAGGCGCTCAGGAGTTGTCGGACACCCTCGTGGTTCATGAGTCCGCCTCCTCTTCCATGTAGTCCTTCATCAGTTCGCTCAGCCTCTGGAGGGCCCGATGTAGGTGAACACGTACGGTCCCCTCAGAACAGTCCAGGCATGCGGCGATTTCGGCGTGCTTGAGCCCTTCTAGCTTTGAGAGCACGAAGACGTGGGCCTGTCTCTCGGGCAATTGGGCAATACACCCCCGCAGCCGCTCCTGCAGCTCCCGGGCAACCAGAATCTGATGGGGTCGCTGATTCGAGGCCTGAGGCGAGCGTTCGAGCCCCTCCAGGGAATCCGGCCACCGCTTATTTTTGCGGATCATGTCAATGGCCTTACGCACCGTGGTGCGATAAAGATAGCCGGGCCAACTGACCTTTCGGTCGAGGTTGGCCCAGCGTTGCCAGATAGCTAGAAAGACCTCCTGATGGACGTCCTGGGCAGACTGAGCATCGCCCAGGACCCTGAAGGCGGTATTGAGCACCATATCGCTATGCCTCGAAACTAGGTTTTCGAAAGCGCTATCCGGCAACGTTCGTACACCTCATCAACAATAACAACCTCCCTACGAGGAAGGGTCTAACTGTATAGAAGGCCTTCGGCTCTAAAACGTTTACTGCATTGATAAATCTTTTTGTTCTGGTTCAGTCCCGGGTCACACTCGTGACCGTTTTCGTTGTCGTGATCGTAATCGAAACAGTGAATTGGCGCAATTAGGGATATCGATTACGACAACGACAACCGCTTCGCTGACCACGAAAACGAAGGTCGCCTGGCAGACTGACACCCATTCGAGAATGATTTGGATTGTACGCCCCCATGAAACAGGACTACAGGTCATAGAAGCCCCGCACCCACTTTTTCCATTTTCCAGCGCACTTCTCCCACCCCTTGGGCATCTGTATGATGTTACTGATCAGTAAGCTGCTGCAACATGGGCCCGAAAGTTGGCTAACCGACGGTTGGAATACGAGAGAGAACGACAAACTGTAATCGCTGCTCGCAAGGGAGACACCCAGGCCTTTGGTCGGCTCTATGATGCCTACTATGCCACCCTGGTCTGGCTGGCCTACGCCATCCTCTTGGACCGGAACCTGGCCGAGGACGCGGCCCAGCAGGCCTTCGTCAAGGCCTGTGAAAAGCTCGGAAGTCTGCAGCAGGTGAATCGCTTCGGCCCCTGGCTCAGTCGCATCTGCCGCAACGAGGCCTATCAGTTGCTGCGGGATCGCCAGCGTCGGGAAAGCTGTGCAACGGTCGCCCCGGAGCCCGATATCGTGGTGGAAACGCGGGATACCGAGGAAGATCTGGATCAGGTCAAGGCCGCAGTTGACGGTCTGCCTGAGATGTACCGGGAGATCGTGGTGCTGCACTATTACCAGCGTCTGGACTATCGCAAGATCGCCAGCGTGCTGGGCGTCGCCGGCCACACCGTCCGTGGTCGGCTTTTCCGGGCCCGCAGAATGATCAAGAAGACGCTCCAAAAAAACGGCTATGCGGGAGGACAACAGCCATGAAACGTCCTCAGGATAAGAATTGGTTGGATGGGGCCATCGCCCAGACCGTCCCAGGGAAACCGCCCCAGGCCGATTTTCAGGCCTGGTCGAAGCAGAACCCACAGGCCCTGGCGTTTCTCCAGGAGCGAGCAATAGATGAAGCTGAATCACAGACCGAATCATCGGTTGTGATGCAGCTCGGGAGACGCATTATGAGAAGTCCGATTACCAAAATCGCTGTTGCTGCTGTCGTTATTGTGGGGGTATTGGTATTGGCCCTTCAGTTAATGGGCCAAGACACAATCCCCCCATCACCAGAAGAACACATCGTTCAAGAGTCTGTAGCGCCACTCCCTCAGCCGACCCAGGCGCCAGAGACAACTCAAGTCGAACCTATCAATGAGTTGGAGTTGGCCCGTAGCCTCTTTGAACAGAGAGATCAGCCGGGACTCTTGACTCTGCTTGAGATAGAGGATGAGGACACTCGCATCGCGGTGGCAGGATATCTCGGAGAAATCGGAGATGACTTTGCCATCCCTGCCCTGCAGAAACTGGCTGATGCCTGGCAAGGGCCAGTGAGTGAGAATCCTTACAGACAAGCCATCGATCGAATCAAAGCTCGTTCCCAGAGGCCTGAGCCTGTGTCTGAGTCAGTTCAGCCCCGGACTGTTGAGACAGCAACGGTTGAGGCTATTCGAGACGCCAATTTCCCGACTTACGTCTCAGGCAGGGTCGTGGATAGAACGACACTCATGCCCATAGCCGGAGCTGAGGTTATCTGTCGTGATTCAGAGACACGCACTGATGGATCTGGGATTTTCAGATTGGGAATCAGCAATCCTCATGAATCAACCTACGTGGACATCCGGGCCGCCGGCTATGCTTCTCAACGCGTTGCCTTGAGTCTGACTAGAGGCATCGTACATGAAGGCGTCTCCGTAGAATTAGGACTGGGCTATAGGGCTGTCGGAACTGTCAGTGATCAACTGGGTAATCCCGTAGCCAATGCCAAGATAGGGGTCTTCGGTTTACGGACTCCTTCGATTCTGACCGATGCCAATGGTCTGTTCAAGGTAGAGGGCCTAGATCCCTCGGAACTGTCCTATAGCGTCAGTGCGACGCATGCAAGCTTTCCCTATACCAGCGTGAATTTACCCTCAGTTGCCGCCGGAGAGACGGCCTACGTCGAAATCACCATGAAACAAGGTGCCACGGTTTACGGGCAAGTCGTGGATTCTTATGGGGTTCCGATTGAAGGAACTACGGTGGGCACCACGATGTCCGGCTGCATGGTCAACTGCGTTGAGGACCAAACAGATCCCAACGGCATGTATCGATTGGAGAACGTTGAATGGGGTGAGTTGGTGATTTGGGTCTCAGGAGGGCGCCATGCACCCTACGTCTGGTTTGGAAACTTGTCTCCGTACCAACCCGCGGAGCGTATTGACATCCAAATACCTAAGTCTCGTATCATCCGCGGCAAGGTGATTGATCAAGCCGGGCAGCCAGTGGCGGGCGCATCGATCTCGATGGATGAGTACCAAGGAGTAGACTGTCTTGGGTGTGACAGGGTCAAGAGCGACAGTGAGGGGATTTTTGTTATCGAGAACGCACCAACCGAAGGGGATCTCAAGCTATCGGTGTTCGGCAATGGGGTCTCAGGGCTCAGTCATACGGTCGATTTCACAAAAGATGAACGGACGATAACCGTCCAGCGATCCGGTAGCATTTACGGACGAGTCATAGATGACACGTCAAATCAACCCATACGGGAGTTCAAGGTGAACCTTTCATTCTCCGTCGTTGGAAAGTCGATCGGCGGCTTCAGAATGTCCTGGTTTCGCGAAGGCCACAGGTTCAGTTCTGCAGAGGGATTCTTTGACACCGAGAGCACAAATCTGCTACTTCATGGACAGGTTCAAGTGACCGTGGCTGCCGACGGTTACGATCGTCTAACGCTTGATCCGGTGAACATAGTACCCAGATCAAGGAATCTCGACAGGCTTGAATTCAGGTTGAGACCCGCGACGGCACTTCTCGGACGAATCATGGATCCGAACGGCGTTCCTTTACCGGCCGCCAATGTCCACCTATTGTCGGATATGAACAGCCGTCATCGCGAACGATGGCAGACGACGACGAGTGGTCAGGCCGGTCAGTTCCTGTTCCCAATGACAGGCTCGGAGCCTCAGTGCCTCTATATTACCGCTCAATCGTACACTTCCTATCTGTCAGATGTGGTCGATATCACTGATGATGAAGCCGGCTCACTCATCGTGGTTATGGAACCAAGTCAACGCGTCTATGGTAGAGTCACGGATGAATCCGGAAGAGGCATTCCAAATGCTAGGTTGTTTGCGAGTGTGGATATGCCTTGGATAAGCGACTCCTTTCGATCAGCGGCATTTCGGCCAGACATTCGGGCAGAGACTGACGCGGAAGGCTTCTATGAGCTGTCTGATCTGCCTTTAGGGAGAATACTTCTCCAGGCCCTAACAAACGACGGAAAATACAATGTGGGACGGGAGGTTGAGCTGTTCGCGGGCAAGGACTTAGAAGTCAATTTTGATCCCCGCGAGCCACCATCGGAGTGAGAATTGGTGTCCTCGACCGCTGCAATAACGCGGTGGCGAGCTTCGCGTGTCTGCCTCATCATACAGCGAGCGTCCCCGCTCGCTGTATGATGAGGGATGGAAAAATCGACTCTCGCTTCGTCTTACCGTAGCGAGAAACACGCTCCCTCGTT
>JADFHU010000283.1 GCA_022567055.1 Planctomycetota bacterium | reverse complement strand
GCTTCTTACGGATGAGTCCCGGATCGCACTCCCAGCGGCTTTCGCTGCGCCCATCATTGATAACGATTTCTATCGTCTTATGTGAGGTGGTTTGCAGGGCGAATCCCTTGCCATTGTCTTGGCGATTATCCAACAGGATTTGGCCCGGTTGCAACGATTCCAAGAGGAACCACAGCTCCACACTGAAACCGGCGCGTAGATCCCGACTGCCATGGTCGCCACGCGTGTGACTGCGCGTCACAAAAGACGGCAACCTCGGCATGGTCACCGTGGCCGGTAGCGTGTCCCCCGATTTTGGGAGTTGCAATAGCAGACCTCTTTGCGTCACTGACTCATTCTCAAATTGTTGCCACAGATGATGCAAGAAGGAACCAGGAATCTGATGCACGCGCGCGACGCCCTTCTGGGTTTCCGTGATGAAATAAGCCCCGTCCTCTTCCACCAAATCCGGATAACTCATACGTACCAAGGGATCGTCATCATAGAGCAGGATCTCCGGCTGAGTCCATTGAATGATCTTTCCCTCCGGCGAATCCGCTTCCCTGCCACCGCAGAGCCAAACCGGATTGCGATCCTGATACGCCATGGACCGTCGTTGAGGATGTTCCCGGATGAATCGTCCGCCGTGATTGTGGAACCAGTAGAGGAATTTCCCATTTTCACAGCGCCAAGCGAAATTGGCGGCGCGGGGATGCTTCATCAGCCGGTCATTCGCAAATCGCTGGTAGCGTGGTGTCTCCCAGGTATGGCCGTCGTCGCGACTGTACTTAGGCCTTGAGTCCTTCAAAATCGTACTCAAAACGCTGCGTATCGGCCAGGAGATCCTGCCATGTCACTCGAGTCTGCCGATAGGCCGCCGTGCGTCCCAGGATGCTAGTCAAGTTGCTCTGCACGCTCGGCGCCACGGTCTTGTTGCTGACGTTGCCTTGGGTGATGTTTTCGTGGAAAGTTGCGATGTTGGCGACGGCCCCCTCCTTGTAGATGCCTGGTGACTTACCGCCGCGGTAGAAGTTTTGGCCGCGGATGATAACCAGCCCACCGTACTGGGTTTCCAATGTCCCCTCGGCGCCGAAGACCCGATTACGAATGCCGTCAGGAACGGAGCCGTGTCCGTCGAACTGGCGTGAGCTAAAGGTCATACCGACATGGTTGGCGTATTGGTAGAGACAGGCGAAATGGTCGTAGCAGTCGCCCAGGGGCCGAACCTTCCGTCCCCCCGTTCCGGTGGCAGACAGGGGTGGCGTTTTCATGATCCAACTCATCACGTCCAGGGTGTGTATGTTCTGCTCGGTGATGATATCGCCGGAGAGTACGCGGCTCATGCCCCAGGCCCGCAGCTTGACCTCCGGGTTGTGGGGCTCCGCCTGCAGGGCTTTCATGTGACCGCCCCAGGGGATGCCCGCGTGATAGGTCGCCTCCCCGAAGGCCAGCTCACCCAGGGCCCCCTGGTGCACCCGTTTGATGGCCTCCCTGTAAAACGCATCCGCACGGGTTTGAAAATCTACCAGAAAACTGAGCTTTTTGTGGGTCGCACGCCGGCCGCTCGCCTCTACACTCTTACACCCCGGCACGTCCACGGCGATCGGCTTGGCCAGGTAGACGTGCAGGCCCGCATCCACGGCCGCTGCCGCCTGCATGGGGTGAAAGTAGGGGGGACTTACAATCGCCACGGCCTCGACACCGCAGGCCAAGAGGTGCTGATAACCCTTTAAATGGGGGAAGCGGCGTGCCGGGGGAATGCCGAATTCCTCCCCACAACTGTCCACGCGGTCCTGGAAATAGTCGGCGCAGGCGTAGATCTGATAGCCCCCGTGCTGCTGAAACAGGTTGGTGATCCATTGCCCCCGCCCGCCGCAGCCGATGAGACCCAGCTTGATCTTGGGGGCGTTTGGAGATTCAGCGCCTAGCACGGAAAAGGAGAGTGCCGCAGATCCACTGGCGGCCAGGAAGGAACGACGATTTAAGGGCAGTGATGATTGCATGGGTACCTCCTTAGAGTGTTTAACAGAATAATCCGTTTGAATGCCGAGTTTTTTATTCGATGCTCTCACCTCTTTTATGAAACCCTCCGTTTCCGACGGAGGACCCGGAGAGGTTTTACCGATCCAGTGAGGGATTGCATCCAACAACGTATCTCATATTTGATTGGACTGCAAATGCCATGTGGCGCACACAACTCACAAGTGCGACACACTCGACTTGTGAGAATCGACCTTGAGTGATGGATTGCTCTCACTGCTCAAGCACAATTATGGTATAACCTGGTGGAATGAATTAGAGCCCCTACGCAAAATAAGTCGCTCGAATGCAGACTTATTTTGCGTAGGTGCTCTTAGACCCTTTCTCAAGGAATGATCGGCATGACCCACACGGCTGAAACCAAGAATATGGCGGTTTTCTGTGACTTCGAGAACGTTGCCTTGGGTGTGCGGGATGCCGATTATGCCCAGTTTGATATTGTCAAGATTCTCGAACGACTCCTGCTCAAGGGCAACATTGTGGTCAAGAAGGCCTACGCCGACTGGGCCCGTTACAAGGAATTCAGGACGGGCATGCACGAGGCCTCCTTTGAATTGATTGAAATCCCGCATGTCCGGCAATCGGGCAAGAATTCTGCGGATATCCGTATGGTCGTGGACGCGTTGGATCTCTGTTACACCAAGGCCCACGTCGACACCTTCGTGATCATCAGCGGGGATTCTGATTTCTCGCCGCTGGTCAGCAAACTTCGGGAAAACAACAAGACTGTGATCGGCGTGGGTGTCGAGAACTCGACCGCGGATTTATTGATCGCTAACTGCGACGAATTCATATCTTACGACGACCTGGTACAGTCTCAGCGTCCCCGTCCCAAGGCACGCACGGCGACGGCCAATGGACGCAAAACCACACGTAAAGCTAAGGCTAAAAAGGTTTCACCGGTAGACGCCAAAAAGCAGGAGGCTTGGGATCTGATCGTGGAGACCTACGAGGCCCTGTTGGAGGAACGAGGGGAAGAAGAACGGATTTGGGGCTCCATGATCAAACAAACTTTGAAGCGCCGCAAGCCCGGATTCAGTGAATCGCACTATGGATTCCGTTCCTTCGGCCAGCTCCTGGAAGAGGCGGGCGCCCATGGCATTCTCGACCTCATTCGTGACGAGAAATCCGGCGGTTTTATCATCAAGGGATCGCAGGTGCCGTAGACTAGCGGCCGCTTAGTCCACATGTGGGATTGGTCAGGCTTCTGGCTCTTGTGACAGAACAGGGATTTGGAAGGTGAGGGTGCTTCCCTGGTCGAGGGTGCTCTCGGCCCAGATATGGCCGTTATGCATTTCGATGATGGCTTTGCAGACGGAGAGGCCTAGTCCCAAACCGTTGACACCGGCCGGGCTTTTCAGACTGATCTGTTCGTACTTGTCGAATATGCGTTCCAAATCCTCCTCGGCGATGCCCAAGCCCGAATCCGTCACTGAAACTTCAATGAAAGAGTCGTCGTCTATTTCCACCGTGGTTCCCTGCACACAGATGTGGCCGCCGTCCGGCGTGAATTTAAGCGCGTTGCCGATGAGATTGGTGAGGACCTGATAGATCCTTTCCGGATCGCAGTAGAGGACCGGCAGCGGGTCGGTATGGATGTCAATGGTGATCTGCTTGTCTGCCGCCCAGGAGTCCAGGGAATGGACTGCGTCTTCGATGATAGGCTGTGGCGGCGAATCATCCATCTTAAGCACCATTTTACCGGTTTCCAGTTGCCTCACATCTAGAACCTTGTCGATCAGCTTACCCATACGATCGATATGACGCTTGCAGGCATCGAGAAACTTCCGTTGTTCGCTTGGGGATATTTGTTCGGGATGATTCACATAATCGGAGATCAGATCGATATTTTGTTTGACGATGTTCAAAGGGGCACGCAGATCGTGTCCGAGTACATCCAATATGTCATTCTTGCGCTTTTCCAGGTCACGATGTTTCACGACGTCCTGCAAGGCTGAAACGCCTCCGATGGATCTGCCGTTTTTGTCTTCAATCACAATGCCTGATTCTCGTATGGTGTCGATGACCTCTTTGTGCCCGGACTCGATGGTCACCTGCTTGGGGGTGAATTCATCGGATTCCTTGTTCCAATCCGATACCACTGACATCATGTGATGGTCCTTGAGGACATCGCCTGCCGGTTTACCCATGGCCTCTTGAGAGGACAGTCCCAGCACTTTTTGGGCAATCAGATTGAGTTCCAAAATGCAGCCATTGTTGTCCAAGGTCATGACCCCCTGGTTGCTTTGACGCACGATTGCTTCTCCTCGTTCCCGCTCGTCGGCGAGTTTCCCTTTTAAAGTGCTGATAACCTGAAGCGATTTTTCCATGCGTTCGGGGAGACCGGACAGAGACTCTCTTTCTATCTGACGCAGGCGTGCTAGTTCGGCCTCGCCAATGGTGACCGTCTTGGGATGATGGAGCCCCTTCTTGATGTTGGCAACGGCCTCTTCCGGAAACCCAACATCAAAGAGCTTCTGTTCGAGATGTGCCAGGAAAGTTTCGATGCAGGCCTGTTTGGCCGCCATATGGTGTAGGGCGCGAACGAGCACCTCCGGTTTCGATTTGGCGAGGTTGATCAGGTCGGGATGCTGCGATACAAAATCGGAAGCATCCAATCGATCACTGAAGTAGTTTTCCCAGGTAGAGGCAAAGGCCTCGTTCCTGACCGGCCGATCCTTGGGGAACGGTTCCTGGGTCTGATTCAGCAACTCTTGTAAGGCCATCTCAGTCACGTTTGAAACCTTGGTGTCGTCGGACTCGCGTGCCCCTTCGCTGAGCAGCTTGAATCGCAACTTGTTGAGTTTTATGTTCTTTATGCCGTGTCTACTAAAATACGCCGACAACCCATCCTCCAGGTCTGGGTCTTCAGGGTTCAAGTTGATGGCACAGAAGAACCGACCCAACTCCTCTCGAGTCAGTCCTTTTCTAAACGTAAAGCTCTGAACGTTGAAACGCCTAAAGATCTGCTCGATCTGAGCAGCACTGCCCCCGGCACCGAATGGGTGCGAATCTGCGCCCTTCGACCCCGAAGCGTGGGTTACAAGTTCTACACCCTCTTCTTTTTTGACGAAGGAAAAGCTCGGTACGGTCTTGAAGAACTGTGCGAGCGCGTGGTGGAAGTCTTCAATGACCTGTTCCGATTGGGGCATCGACGGACCATACAGGCGAATCTTACCTTCCGTCTCCCTCCATCTAGCTATTATGTCAAACACGTCGCTGTTAAGGGTCTTGTTCTCGGACACGCTACCTCCGGAAGAATCTCTTATTACGGTGTTCTCTCGCATACGCACCATTTGACCTTGCCAGGCTCGGTCTGATAACAGGTTTCCTTCAAGATATCTGTCTGGGTATCGGATTTCGCAGAATCGAGTAGACGCGTGCGTGCGGTTGTTTTGTTGGTACTCGCTAAAAAAGATTCGATTGTTGGAGCAGTCAATAGAATAGCTTGCCGCGATGGCTGGAAGTGCGACGATGGATCTGAAATTGAATTCTTCATGGTAGTAACTGCCCAAGCAATGGATGTTCTTCAAACCCAGGGCACTGGCTCCGCTCTTTTTCCTCGCTACACAAATAATACAAATGGCAGGTACCAGACTCAAGTGAATACCCCCTATTACGAAATTTGGCGAGATTGAGTCAGTTTATCGATATTACAGTCTCATCAAAAACGCCCAGCGCTTAGTAAGGAACCGGCAAGAAACAACTTGGACTTTTGGATGCCCAATTGCACCGCATCCTTGGCCGCTTCTCAATCGCCAAATCCTCACTGTAGCCCACTACACCTCCGGTTTGGCTCAATCGGCCCGACCAAATCTACGGCACACTTGAACCCCAAAATGTCCAATTTGTTTCTTGCCGATCCCTAATCAGCGATTAGGGACCTTTAAGACGGGATGGCAGTTGGTGGTGAGGAACGCCCGGAAGAGGGACTGAGGGGATGGAGAGGCACGCCTGAGGCAGGTCAAAATAGGCATCCCCTCTGGATGTGAAAAAAAGCGTAGGATGGACTCAGTCCATGGCCGTCATCAGACTTTTCCACAAGGGCTGAAGCCCATCCTACTGAGATTTAGCTAGCAACCCGCCTTATTTCGCACAGCAGGCCTTGGTACAGTTGGCACCGCAGGCCTTCTTGGCACAGCAGGCTTTGGCACAGTCGGCACCGCAGCCCTTCTTGGCGGGCGCGGTCGCATCGGCGGGCGCGGCCACAGCGGCGGCCAGCTTGGCGGCGATGGCGGCAGTCGGACTGGCCTTCGACGCACAACAGGCATCCGTCGTCGCGGCGCCGGTCAAGGCTGCGGTGGTTACGGGGGTCGTGGCGAGCTTGGCCATCGCGAAGGAGATGGACATGGGCGCGAATTTTGCCCGTTGATCCACGGTCAGGGCCGCCAGGACGTCTTGGCGGGCCTTGGCGACGATGGCCTGGATTTTCGCCTGCTGGGCGACGGTCAGCTCGATGCCGGCAGTCTTGAAGGGGCACTCGGCAGCGACAGCCGCGCTTGCAGCACAGGCCGATCCAGAGGCGGAACAACTCGCTGCCGTCTTTTGAGCGGTACAGGGGGCATCAGAGGCGGCGCTCTGGGCAGCCACATAGGAAATGCCAATCGCCAATACTACCAGCAAACTTACCGCTACTTTCGTTCTTGTCTTCACTTTGGTCTCCTTTCGATCCTCATGAGATCGACTGTGAACCGTGGGCAGCCGTCGGGTCCGGGGCAAACAATGCCCACGCTCGAAGCCTCACGGTCCGAACAACAATTATCGTTTTCCCCTTTTTGTGTAAACATACACGTTGGGGTTGTTCATGGTCTTACCCTCGCAGGGTACTGTCAACACTTTCTTCGTAGGTGTGACTGCCTCATCTGACCCATACGTGATGCCCCGGGAACAGGTTCGGGGCAATTTTTCCGTGGACCTATCATACATGATCGACCCTCGCAGCGTTCGACTCTAGTCAGTCTGCGATATCAGTTTGCGAAAATCCGTTACAGAGGTGACCGGCCGCTTGCAGGCATAGTTTTCACAGACATACGCCGTGGTAAGCCCATCCATGGCGATCTGGGCATCGGTAAAGGGCGCCAGAGAGGCCAGGCGGTTTTTCGAATCGCCCAAATCTTTGAGCAAGACCACCGCATTGG
>JADFHU010000282.1:5206-7165 GCA_022567055.1 Planctomycetota bacterium | reverse complement strand
TGCGTCTCTTCCAGCTTGTTTCTAACGGATACTCTGGGTTTAGTAACGTTCATCACAACACGTGATTTCAATTGTCCCAACGACCGGACGCCGAATTTATTCATACGCCCAGCCCGCATTGCGATAGCGAGCATTTTCCACTTGGTTTCTCGATATTTATCCTCGTAGCCTACCTGTTCTGTCTCAATGCACTTAACGAAGGGGCTTTCCAGGACGAGTTGGGCGGCGAAATTCGCATCGAACTCGTACGCTTTATTGGAGATTTGCGTATGTTTCCGGGGGTGGGATTGTACTGCCTGAATTCACCTGTCGCTTGTGCTCGAATATGGATTGTTAGAGCAGGTGGCAGGGGTGTCCGATTGACGCTTGACAAGCGCAGATGTTGTCAGGAAACTATACAATAACTTGTTATGCCGCTTAATCTACATTCCCGGGCTTGATGATGAATGCGATCCAACTGACGAACGTGTAAGAATGCCATTAACTGAACCAATCTCTTCGTCCTCTGAATCTTCAGAGCCCGTAAACATCTCGAATTTTGATGTTTCACATGACGATTCAAGTCAACCATACCAGCTGACTGTAAAACGGGGTTTTCTCGCCCTCTTGATCATGTATGCGTGCCAGACTCTGGTAGGGTTGGGCTTCGCATATGGCGTTAAATTGATTCCCGGTGGGAGCGATAGCGCAGGCACAATCGACATTCAAATGATTGGAATGACATCTGTGCTGATTGGAGGAGCCGTCGTATTGGTATGGGTCTGGACTGACATACGCCGATTGGGTCCGTCATTTTTGCCTCAAATTGGACTGCAACAAAGCGTTGTCAAAACCAGCCAGGCTGCAATGCTGATAATTCTATTACTCAGCGCCACGCACTTTCTTGCATGGATTTATAGATCAGTAGTCTTACCCCTCCTGGATCAAGGGGGCGTAATTGGAGGTGGCTCTCAGATGTTTGCCCACATCCAAGAAACTGGTTCTGTGCTTGGGATGATAGGCTTCTTGGTTTTGGCTCTGATTGTCGGGCCAGTAATGGAAGAATTTGTTTTCAGAGGATATCTGCAATCTGCATTAGCGCGACGGATGCCAACATGGGGGGCTATTACGATAACTTCATTATTGTTTATGGCTGGCCATGGCCCGACGATTTTATGGCCAATGTATTTTGTTTACAGTGTTGCGTGGGGATGGATTTTCATGCATACAAGGTCTTTGAAAATGTCAATTGCAATCCATATGCTGAGTAATTTATTTTACACAGTTGTAGCCGTAATGGGCTGGAAACTTCTCGCCTGAAACTCGGCATAACAATACGATGCACACGAAGCCGCCGAGTTCGCGTGTTTTGAAGTTTGGATCACTCCGGCGGCTCGGTGATCGTGGCTGTGGGGTGTAAAAAAGGTATTCGCTTAACTCCTTATTATCAAAGGGCCTATTGGCCTCGCGGCCGAAAGTGTTTTCCGGTTGAGGACAGTTTTTGTACCGGACGTACTGCGCTAGTCAAGCGTCAATGGGACCGCTTTATCGCCTTAAAATGCCGCTTTACACTTCTTCCGAGGGATTCACGGATGAGACGGGATGCGCTTGCCAACCGCATTATCACCTCATAAGGGAGTACAATACTCCTTGATGGGTTACTCCCACATTGTATAGGCACCCCTTCGTTGTTATAATCATGTCCGTCGGTCAAATCAAATTTCCTATCAGTTGTTGGCTGTAAAAAAGGAGACATTATGAGAATACATAAATGGAAGGTAGCTCTCCCGATTTTCGTATGTGCGACTCTCTGCCTGTACGCTGCAAAAAAACCTGAAAACACAGACACCAATTTCACGCCAGACTTCCTCAATATAGACGCCAATATTCCACCAGGCGTCTACAAAGCCGACTGGCACACCATTACTGACGACTTCGGATTCATCCTCCAAATTACGGAAGAGCCAACTAACAAGGCTG
>JADFHU010000282.1:0-5196 GCA_022567055.1 Planctomycetota bacterium | reverse complement strand
CAAACACTCATCACGGGGGGGGCGTTACACTCGTGCCCGGAAAGCTCGGCGGTGGATCCGGGCGAAGGTCAATGGGGAATGTCGGATTAATATACCGGGGCGGCCCAGGGCGTTGTCGGGTCGGACGGCTCAAATAGGGACGTCAAGAGAATGGGCCACCAGCACCGGTGGGGGTGGCTGAGAGTTGAACCAGAATGGCGCAGGGGCGACCACAAAAGATCTGCATGGTCTGCGGGGAGGACTGCTCGAACCGGCCCCGAACGAAGGATCCGAAGGGGCGCTACTACTGCAAGCCGTGTTTCGAGCTGGCCAGGCGGCGGTACCAGAAGAAGGCCGCGGCCAGGGCGCGCTCCCGGGCTCCGGCCCCGCCGGACGCGCACGGGCAGCCTTACGTGCTAACCGAGCCGGCGCCCGAGAGCAAGCAGGCCCCGGTGCCCAGCCGGCCGTCGGCAGCCTGCCCGAGCTGCGGCCGCCCCCTGCCGCCCAACACAAAGATCTGCGTTAACTGCGGCGTGAACGTGGCCACGGGCAGATCCATCGTGACCAGTCGCGGTCTCGATGAGGGCCTGGTCTACAGCAACGCCGAGCAGGTCCTGCGCTGGATCAGTTGGATCGTGCCGACCGGGATCCTGCCCGTCGCTTCCGAGGCCATGGGCTCGCGAAGGCCGTATGCGACCTGGGCGATTGCCGTGCTCACGGTCTTCGTCAGCGTCTGGTTCTGGTTCTCGACCGACGCCCAGATGGGTTCCAGGAAGAAGCTCATGCTGTGGTCGGGCAACGAATCGCCCAGCGCCGAGCTCATTCTCGAAGCCCACAACGCGCTGCCTCCCGGACAGCAGGTCGTTGGTCGTTTCCGCTGGTATCAGTTGGGCACCCACGCCCTCCTGCACGGCGACATCTTTCACCTGGCGGGCAACCTCCTGTTCCTGCTGATATTCGGGTCGCGCGTCGCCGCATTGATCGGAAACATTGCCACGGTCGTGCTCTATCCGATTCTCGCCGTCCTCGCGGCTCTGGCCCACATGGTGTCGGCGGCCAGCGGCGAACCGGAACCGATGCTCGGCGCTTCTGGGGCGATCATGGGACTGGCAGGCATGTACTTCGTTCTCTTCCCCGTCAACCGAATGCACATGGCTGCGTGGTTCCGGTGGTGGTTCTTCTTTCGACTCGGGATGTGGGCGATGCGCGGCTTCTGGGCGGTGCTCATCTACATCGCGTTCGACATCCTGTATGTCGCGATCGGCGCAGAGACCGGGGTGGCTCACTGGGCGCATCTGGGCGGATTCATCGCCGGGGGCGTGCTCGCCCTGATCCTCCTGCTGTGCCGGCTGCTCAATGCCGGTAGAGGCGATCTGATCTCGGCTGTGCTCGGTCGGCATGCATGGAAGCTGATCGGTCGCCCGAGCGAGTCGGACAGGCTCGGCCTCCACCTCCCAAGGGCCTAGACGGTCAATAGGGGACCACGGCGCGGTACAGTGTCAGGGGAGGCCGTGCTGATGCGAGCGCAGGTCGTTTGCCGGTGTCCCCACGAAAAACTCCATCTTGGTCGAGATGTGATGCTAAGGCAAGCGGAAATCATGATTTGTTGAGCCATACGAATTGTGCCGAAAGAGTCGCTAGAGTACTTTCTATTTGATGGAGTAGGGGATCGGCAGGCCGTTGTTGTATGACTATCAGAATACTCGGTTCTCGATCTACGCTGCTACGCGGACATACGTATGATGCAAGCCTCCCAGTACAGGAGTGGAGACAATCTTGCTTGGGCCTGAGATTTCCGGTGGCATTGTATGAGGTATAGGTGTGCCACCATCCAAACCTTGATGGGGTCGTGCCACATGATAATACTCTTTGATGAACTCTTGCAGTAGCCGTTCCAGATGACTCTGGCTCAGTACGATCACATGATTTAGCAACTCTCGCCGCAAGGTTCCGATGAATCTCTCCACAAACGGATTCTGCCAAGGATTTCGATAGGCGGTACGAACTTCCTCTATGCCACAGCTGTCCAGAAATGCTCGTACTCCATTGCCGTAGATGCCGTCATTGTCCCGGAAAAGATACTTGGGCTGTAGGCCAAAGGGCATCGATTCACGCAGTTGCTGGATGACCCAATCCATGTATGGATGTCGTGTGACCGCAAAATGGAGGACTTCACGGCGCCCGTGATCAAGCACAAGAAAGACATACAACGTGGCGAAGTTGAGCGTCGTGACCGTGAAAAAATCGATCCCCCATGATACGGCCACGTGATTACGTAGAAATGGCAGCCATGTCGTCGATCTCTTGCGAGGGTTTCGCGGCTTGTACATGTATTTTCTGATCGTATCCTCGCATGGTAGGTTGTACTGGAGAAGTGTTAGTGTGTCCCTGATCCTCTCGGCGCTCCACAGGGGATTCTCCTTGCTCATCTGGTCGATCAGGCCCTGCAGTTCCTCGGAAATCGGGGGTCACATCCCAGATGATCTTCACATCGCCAAGATGAAAGCACGTGGATCACGAATGGAGGTGAACCGCTCAACATCGTGCCCAACATGCGACCCTCTCGTCTAGATCAATAACTGAGAATCAACACGGCACAGCATGCACGATCCCTGTCTAATACAGCCGACTCGCTGGAATTCGGGTTCATGATGTAGCCTGGGGATCCTAAATCTGAATTTGCTAAGTCCTGCCTCCCATATTGAGGCTTGGCATGAGCACTCATCTATAATTGCCCCTCCCCCACCCAAAGCGCCGAGTTCTCGTACACAAAAATCCAAGATGTCGTGATCAGTACCTCCGGTGGGACCATTCGTTTTGTTAGGCACCCTAATGCTCTGTCTCGCATCAGGAACTCGGTGCCGCCGATATGGATCGCTATAGTCCCAGGTAGGCTTGAAGCTTACTCACGGCGCGCCGATGATCCAAGGGATTCATTCTCCGAATGTTGAGGAGCTTCCATCGTACCGCCGGAAGATCCGCAATGCCGTTAATACCAAGCAGGTCCCAGTCCGGTTCACCTTCTTTGACGGAGAGTAGAAATCGTTTTTCCTCAGAGGTGAGCTGATTCCGGATGAGATCAACCAATTCCTCCCGCGTAACCAAGAGTTCCTCTAGCGGGACGGGGCGCAGTGGCATGCCGACGAATTCCTGATCGTATAGTCGTTGCAGATCCTGTCTTCGTGGATCGAGCAATTCAACCATGGGGCGACTGTGACTTATCAGGTAGACGACGAAGGCCTTGCGAATATCGTCACTAAAACCCTCTTCCTGCAACAGGAGCCGAACATCATAGAGATCGCGGGGGTGCTGCCTATCCAAGGCCGCGCAAATCTTGCCGCCAAATAGATCAGCCTGCGATAGGCAGAGCATATCCACGGCACACTCGAAAGCGTCTTCCACCCTAGGGCACAAGTCTCGCTGTTCGGGCGGAAAGACCGTTCCACGGATGATCAGGTTCGGCTCGATTTTGATGGTGGTATCTGGTCGTGTTACCACGAGACCTTTCCAGTAGTCTGTGTCACCCAAAGACTTGGGGACAACCGATGTGGAGAGTTTCTCCAGATCTTGCTTAATCTGCTTCAGGCGTCGAGTGATGTCAACCAAGGCGGCCTGACGATCCGTTATGGGTACGTAGGTGAGATCTATGTCTACCGAGAAGCGGGGTAGGTCACGCACGAAGAAATTGATCGCCATGCCGCCCTTGAGCGCGAAGACCTCGTGCTTGGCGATGAAAGGTAACACTTCGAGCAGTAGTGCTGCCTGTTTAAAGAAAGGCGAGTCCTTCATCCGGTCAGTTCCTTGGGGACGGTGATCGCATATGTTTTGTCCAGCACACCATGCTTGATGATCATGCGTTTCCCCTTACCCAGATCAAGATCGGCTGTGTTTAGCTTTTTGAACCATGGATGGTCGGCTCTTTGGGCCAAGAATAGAAAGAGTCGCTTCACCTTTACCGACCGACACAGTTCCAGGAGCTTTTGTACGACTTTGGGTCGTAGAGTGGCTAGATTCTCCATGATAGAGAACGCTTCCATGAACCCCTGTCTTGCCGGCAGGTGGTACAACATCTCCAGGAAAGCCAACTCCCGACTCGCTATCCTGATACCCAGTTCCTTGTGTTTGTGGTCCGTCATATACTTTGACAGATCACCCTCAAATAGTGCGGTCGGTTTGTACAAGACCGTCTCAGGCCAATGGTATTCCGTGAACCACTTAGGCAGACGGTCCCCCCGTTTCCCAAAGAGGAAGACTCCGGCCGGTCCGAGAGGAACGAAGTGCGAGGATCCCTTGAGGGCCAGGGCTGTCTTCCCACCGGGATGGACTGTCATCTTTAGTTGCGTTTGCAGCGTATGAACTCCCCCCAGCCAGTCCACCGAATCGCCGGGGCGCTTATAAGCCCCCCGGCCCACGGATTCCAGCCAGTTGCTATCCACATATCTCCGGCGCAGAGCAGGACTGATTCCTCGTTTCTGAAGATACACGGCCGTCATCAAGGAGCCTGCTGGCCATTGGCTGATTAGCTGGTTTATTTTTGTCATCATAAGTATACTTTCGGTTAATCTAGCCGCACAAATTTAAATTATTCCCGAAGATGGTTTAAATTAATTTACGTTAGTATACTTATAGTACGTTTATTTGTTAATAAATAAACCAACATTCATGGAATCCACCTCGAAAACGAGGAAAGGGCATGGAAATCGGCAGGTAGCCGGAGGGCATAAATCTAGCCACTCGGAGCCGGACGAAAGCTCGGCTTGGCAGGCGTTCGGCATTAACATCTGGCAGAGGATGATCGGCCTGTCATCTACTGGTGACCCGGCGCACCTCAGAGATCGGTTCACTCCGACAGTTTCAAAATTACCCTGCGCAGTTCCCCGGACAGCCGGGGCCAGGCCTTGGCCAATCGAGTGAAGTCTGGATCATCCAGCAGGGCCTGCCTCAAACTATCCGGAACGTCCGAGCACAAATTTTTGCGGTTTCTGAGCAACGGTTTGCTAGGCATGGTTCAATTTCAGGTAACAGTTCTGCCGGAGTTTTGGTGCTTCCGAAGTCGTAAACCGCATACCGAATTAGAGTTTTTGGTTCATGGTTCACGGTTGGAAACCTTGAATCAGCTTTTCCTTCAACTGTGAACCTGGAACCGTGAACCAGGCCGTTTGCTAAACTGGATTAGTAAGACGGATTAGTAAGACGGATTAGTAAGCGGATTCGTAA
>JADFHU010000281.1 GCA_022567055.1 Planctomycetota bacterium | reverse complement strand
CTTCTTGCCTCTGGCCGCAGCCAGAATCCAACGGAAGGCCAGAGATTGCTGTCGCTTAGAACGGACTTGCATCGGGACCTGATAGCTGGCGCCGCCAACCCGCTTACTCCGCACTTCCAACATGGGTTTGACGTTCTCGATCGCAGTCTCGAAGAGTTCAAGAGGGGAGACATCTTTGGCCTTGGAACTGGCGATCTCCAACGCTTCGTACAGGACAGATTCCGCCGTGCTCTTCTTACCGGCCAGCATCAGACAGTTAATGAATTTTGCTATCAACTTACTGTTGTACTTGGCGTCGGGCTTTAACTGCTGACTCGATGCCGTAAACTTCTTTGCCATAGCGTCCTCGACGTAGCCTTTTTCTCAGTTTATCTTTTTGCCCCGTACTTGCTGCGGCCCTGCTTCCGCCCGGACACGCCGGCACAGTCAAGCACCCCCCGGATGATGTGGTAGCGGACCCCAGGAAGATCACGCACACGGCCGCCTCGAATCATCACCGTGCTATGCTCCTGAAGATTATGATCCACACCCGGGATGTAGGCGGTCACTTCTTTGCCGTTGGTCAAGCGGACCCGTGCGATCTTTCTGAGCGCCGAGTTGGGTTTTTTAGGTGTCTGCGTCCTCACGATCAGGCAAACACCCCGTTTTTGCGGGCAACCGCTGATGTCAGACACCCTCTTGCGCCCTTTTGACTTCCCCCGGGGCCGCCTGACTAGCTGATTGATTGTTGGCATAATCTTCTGCGTTTCTGGATGGCGACTACTGATCTGCCGGGATTCACTCTGAACCCAAGCCCAGCGCCTGTTTGACTGCGGCGTCGGCCTTTTCCTCGGCGTCTTTGATCTCTCTGACTTCTCCGAAACCCTTGGGCAAGGGTGCTTCCACTAGATGCTTCACCTTCATGTCCAAATAGGGCTTAAAAGCAGTGCCGGCCGGAATGAGGTGACCTAAAATCACATTTTCTTTCAGACCGTATAGCTGGTCCACCTTACCGGCGAGTGAAGCCTCTGTCAACACCTTGGTAGTCTCCTGGAAACTAGCGGCCGAAATGAAGCTCTCGGACCAGAGTGAGGCCTTGGTGATCCCTAGCAGCATCGTGTTGGCAATCGCCGGTCTGGGCTTCTTGCCCTTTGCAGGTTCCCCGCCAATCGATTCCACTTTCTCGTTGATAGCCGCAAGCTCTCTCTTGTCCACAATCATGTCGACCGCCAACCCCTTGCCTTCGTTAAACTCCCGTCCCGTTGCAAACTCAGCGGCGTCACCGACGGATACAATCTTGACGCTCTGCGCCAGCGTCTCATTCCGCTTGCGGAATACGAAACGATCCACTACTTCGCCGGGCAGGTAAGGGCTGTCGCCCACGTTCTCTATTTCAACCTTACGCATCATCTGAGAAACGACGATTTCGACGTGCTTGTCGTCGATGTTCACGTTCTGGGAGCGATACACGTTCTGGATTTCACCGACAATGTACCGCTGCAGGACCTCTTCACCCTTGATCCTCAAGATGTCATGCGGGACCAGAGGCCCACCTGTGAGCGGATCACCGGCCTCAACCGTGTCGCCCGCATGGACGTTTAGGTGACGGTCACGCGGTACATGATGCTCTTTTTCCATCCCGCCTTCGCTGCGCACGAGGATGGTCATTTTGCCCTTGCGTTTGTCACTGAGCAGCTCTACCCGACCGCTGATTTCGGCCATGGCGGACGGATCCTTGGGTTTCCTGGCCTCAAAGACTTCGGTCACCCGGGGAAGACCGCCTGTGATGTCCTGCGTCCTTCCGCTGGCACGAGGTTGATGCGCCAAGAGTTGACCTGCTTGGACACTCTGGCCTTCCTTGACTTCAATTCGAGCCCCAGCCGGCAGATAGTGGACGTCCAAGATCTTTCCGGCGTCGTCCTCAATAATGATCTGCGGATGTTTGTCCCCCTTGTGCTCGATGATGACGGGCTTTTCCAGGACCGTCCCTTCCACGCCTTCTCCGCCTCGAATCTTCTGTTCCTCGATCTGGAAGGTCTCCCCCTCGACAATGTCCACGTACCGGATCTGCCCGGTCACTTCTGCCAGAATGGGGATCCTGTGCGGATCCCAGCTAAAGAGAAGATCCCCCTCTTTGACTTTGGCACCGTCACCCACTTCCACGATGCCGCCGTAGGGAACCTTGAATTTTGCCACTTCCCTTTCCTTGGCATCCACGATGTGCAATTCCCCATTGCGTTTGAGGGCGACAGCAACGGTCCCGCCGTCCTCGTTCTGAAAGGAAACCACATTTATGTCTCGGTACCGAACGCGACCCGCGCCGGTGGCGACCTGTTCGCGCTCCAAAATAGAGTGGGTCGCCACACCTCCGGTATGAAATGTTCGCAACGTGAGTTGCGTCCCTGGCTCGCCAATGGATTGAGCCGCCACAATGCCAACCGCCGATCCTTCTTCGACCAACTTGCCCCGGCTAAGGTCCCAACCATAGCACTTAGCACAAATACCGAAGGCACTATCACAGGTTAAAGCACTTCGCACCCGAATGGTGTCCAGACCCAACGCTTCAATCTTGGCCACCGCCGCCAGCGTGATGACCTGGTTCTCACGAACGATCATTTCGTCCGTAATCGGATTGCGAATATTGTCACGGGCCGTGCGGCCTACAATCAACCTGGACAGGGGCACATTGACTTGCTCACCTTGACTCACAATGGTCTTGGTGATGCCCTGGAGCGTGCCGCAATCGTGCTCAAGAATGATCACGTTCTGAGCAACATCAATAAGCTTCCGGGTCAGGTATCCGGAGTTCGCGGTCTTCAACGCAGTGTCCGCCAGTCCTTTGCGCGCGCCATGGGTCGAACTAAAGTACTCGAGAACCGTCAGTCCCTCTCGAAAATTGGACTTGATCGGTGTTTCGATAATGTCGCCGCTGGGCTTGGCCATCAAGGCACGCATCCCTGCCAACTGCTGGATTTGATCGACACTACCACGAGCCCCCGAATCGCTCATCAGATAGATGGGATTCAAATAGGGGGTGCCATCTTCGAGCTTGTCCTCTTTCAGCCCCCGAATCATTTCCGTGGTAACGGCAACCCGCGCATTGGTCCAGGCATCGATCACCTGGTTGTATCGTTCCCGCTCCGTGAGAACGCCCTCATTGTAACTCCTATAGATATCGCTGACCTTCTTTTCGGTCTGAGTGATAATGTCCGCCTTCTTTTCGGGAATCTTCAGATCCGTCAACCCAAAGCTCAGCCCGGCGAGTGCCGCATGCTTGAAGCCGACATCTTTAATCCGATCGAGTAGATCGATCGTCTCTGCCGCACCGGCGTATTCAAAACAGTCACTGATCACTTGACTCAGCTCTCTCTTGGACAAACCCAAATTGTAGAAGGGCATTTTGGGGGATATGATGTCGTCGAAAATACAGCGCCCGACGGTCGTCTTCACCACTTGGGTCTGCGAGTCGCCTCGGGCCAAATGCTCAACCAGCCCCTTTTTGGTGAAGATGGGCCGGCGTGGCATCCGCACATTAATGGACTCGTGCAAGTCAATGACCCCTGTATCATAGGCCATCATCGCCTCAAACGCGTTACAGTAGTTGGGCAAGACCACGTTGGGATCGAGCTTCTGCTCGGCGGAGAATCTAAAGTCATCCATCGCGATGGTCAAGTAGTAGCACCCCATCACCATGTCTTGAGACGGTCCCACCATGGGCGACCCATCGGAGGGACTAAACACGTTTCCGGTCGTCATCATCAGCACATGGGTTTCGGCCTGTGCTTCCACACTCAAGGGTAGATGCACCGCCATCTGGTCACCATCAAAGTCCGCGTTGAATCCTTTGCACGCGAGGGGGTGCAACATGATTGCATTGCCTTCGACGAGTACCGGCTCGAATGCTTGGATGCCCATGCGATGCAGCGTCGGCGCCCGGTTGAGCAACACCGGATGCTGCTTGATCACGTCTTCAAGGATATCCCACACCTGTTCATCGCGACGCTCGATCATGCGCTTGGCACTCTTGATGGTGTCTGCATAGCCATGCTGCTTGAGCTGTCGAATGATAAAGGGCTGGTAGAGTTCCAAAGCGATTTTTTTCGGCAAGCCACATTGGTACAGCTTTAGATTGGGCCCCACGACGATGACGGAACGCGCCGAATAATCCACCCGCTTGCCCAGCAGATTTTCACGGAAGCGGCCTTGCTTGCCTTTGATCATGTCTGTCAGAGATTTGAGGGGTCTGTTGTTGCTCCCCAGCACCGGACGACGACAACGACTGTTGTCCAGTAGTGAATCGACCGCCTGCTGGAGCATCCGCTTTTCGTTACGGATGATCACTTCCGGCGCATTGAGGTCAATCAGCTTTTTCAGCCGGTTGTTTCGGTTGATGATGCGTCGGTACAAGTCATTGAGGTCACTGGTGGCGAAATTGTCCCGTTCCAACAAGACCAGAGGACGCAGATCCGGAGGGATCACGGGAATGGCTTCCTGGACCATCCAGGCGGCCTTGTTCTCACTGTTGTTAATTTCATTGATCGTCTTGAGACGCTTGGTCAGATCTTTGATCTTCTGCTGACTTCTTGTCTGCGTGATGGCCTCCCGCAACTCGCCGCTCAGCTGATCCAGGTCGAGGTTTTCCAGAAGAATTCGGATCGCCTCCGCACCCATATGCGCCTGGAACGCGCGCCCATACTTAGCGCTCGCATCGCGAAACTCCTCCTCCGTCAATAGCTGCCCGAGCTCCAACGGGCTCTCTCCGGGGTCGGTCACTGCGTAGTCCTGGAAGTAGACGATCTTCTCCAAGTCCGAAGCCTTCATCCCCAGGACATTGCCAAGTCTGTTGGGGATGGCCTTGAAGAACCAGATATGGACCACCGGGGCGGCAAGATTGATGTGGCCCATTCGCTTGCGTCGCACACGACTGTGGGTCACTTTCACGCCGCACCGATCGCAGATAATGCCCTTGAACTTGGTGCCCTTGTATTTACCGCAAGAGCACTCCCAATCCCGTTCAGGCCCAAAAATGCGCTCGCAGAACAACCCATCCTTTTCGGGTCGGTAGGTACGGTAATTGATGGTCTCCGGCTTGCGGACCTCACCGAAAGACCAGCTGCGAACATCGTTGGGACTGGCCAACATGATTTTGACCGAACCATAATCGTTAATGCGATCGTAAATATTCCCTACCATGTAAGGCCCCTTACAAGCGAATCTGTCAACAAAAATGGGTTGGACCTAGAGACCGGTCCTGCCAAGCCTTTTCTTTTCCATCACTATATTGAGTCCCAAGCCCCTGATTTCATTGCACAGCACGTCAAAGGAGAGGGGTGTGCCGGCCTCCAGGGAGTTCTTGCCCTTCACCATCGATTCGTAGATCTTCGTACGCCCCTCCACATCATCGCTCTTCACGGTCAACATCTCCTGAAGTGTGAAGGCGGCGCCATATCCCTCCAACGCCCAGACCTCCATCTCACCGAACCTCTGCCCCCCCGTTCTGGCCTTGCCCCCTAGGGGTTGCTGGGTGATGAGGCTATAGGGTCCGGTCGCTCGGGCGTGAATCTTGTCATCCACCAAATGGTGTAGTTTCAGCATATACATGTGGCCAATGGTGGTCGTCTGGTCCAGCGGCTCGCCGGTACGACCGTCGTAGAGCTGCGTCTTCAAGGTCTCCGGCACCCGTACCGAGAAGTCGTCGACCGCAGGCGGTTCGCCTCGGGCCTCCAGATCTTCCTTGCGTTTCGCCATGAAGGCATTGGCCTCTTCGTTAAGCCTGAAGATATCCTCTTCTGCAGCGCCATCGAACACAGGTGTCACGGCCTTGAATCCCAACACCTTGCCAACCCAACCCAGGTGTGTTTCCAATATCTGCCCAACATTCATTCGACTCGGTACACCAAGAGGATTCAACAGAATATCGAGCGGCGTACCGTCTTCCAGGAAGGGCATATCCTCTTCGGGCATGATTTTGGCGATCACTCCCTTGTTGCCGTGACGCCCGGCCATCTTGTCGCCGATAGACAACATCCGCTTGATGGCCACATAGATCTTGACCATCTGCAGGACACCGCTCGCGAGTTCGTTGCCATGCTTGATTCGTTCGGCTCGACGATCTGTCTCCTCTTGAATGTCGACGATCCTGGCCCAAAACCCCTTGACAATGCCTTCGACCTCGCGCCGAGCGGCGGCTGGCTTGACCCATTTCAGGTCAAAGTTCTCGATCTGTTCATAGACCACCTCATCATCGCTGCTGGCACCCACCTTTTGGCGTGTTGACGGGTCTACCACTTCGACGTCTACCGTTTCGTGGATCGTGGCAATCATCTGGCGAAAAATAGCGCACTCTTTCCCATGCATCTCGGTCTGAAAGGCCTTGATCTCCTCCTGCAGCGCGACCTTTTGCTCGGGAGTCCCCGCCCCCCGTCTCGTGAAGAGTTCGGTCTTGATGACGACACCCTCGTACCCACTGGGCAGTTCAAGCGAGTCGTTTTTCACGTCTTCGCCCGCCCGCCCAAAGATGGCATGCAGCAGCTTCTCCTCCGGAGTGAGTTCTACCTTGCTCTTGGGGACAACCTTCCCGACCAGAATGTCGCCATGGCAGACACGCGTTCCCTCACGGACAATGCCATTTTCGTCCAGGTTCCCCAGGGCCTTTTCACTGACGTTGGGGATGTCTCGGGTGAACTCTTCTTTGCCCAAACGGGTTTCACGAACCTCACAGGTAAATTCATCGATATGGATGCTGGTGAAACTGTCATTCTTGCAGAGACGCTCACTGATAATCATCGCGTCCTCAAAGTTGTAACCATCGAAGGAGACAAATCCAACCAGAATGTTGCGGCCCAGGGCCAAGACTCCGTTGTCCGTACCACCGCCGTCGGCAATCACCTGCCCCGCCTCCACCTCTTCACCGAGAGATACGATGGGCTTTTGGTTCAGGCAGGTGCGTTCGTTCAACCCCACGAACTTCTCGAGCAGGTAGACATCGGTGTGATTGATCTCGATGCTCAACGCGTCCACACTGGTCACAATGCCGGCGTCCTTGGCGCGCACGACCATACTGGAGTGCTTACCGATCACCTCTTCCATACCTGTGCCCACCAGCGGGGCCTCGGTCCGCAGCAAGGGCACCGCCTGACGCTGCATGTTGGAACCCATGAGCGCCCGGTTGGTATCGTCATGCTCCAGAAAAGGAATCAG
>JADFHU010000280.1 GCA_022567055.1 Planctomycetota bacterium | reverse complement strand
TGTATAATTTCCATCAATCGCACGGACATTTTGACCGGCTGATGACCGTGTTCCAACAGCTCGAGCCCCACCTTGTCGCGCTAAACCTCAATGGGATGCGCTCCGATGGCCCGCAAATCGAGACGCTTGGAAAGGGCGACCGCGAAAGGGAGATGATCGACATCATCTTCAAGTCCGGCTGGCGGGGACCTGTGGGGATCATCGGCCATAAACGCTCGGAAGACGTGAAGCTGACCCTCCAGGCGAATCTGGATGGCCTACGCTCAATCTTGACGGAGATCGGGGACGACGCTGGTTCATCGAGTTTTTGAATCCATCTCTCGGAAACTATCCATGAAAGCCCCCATCCCATGAACGCATTTCTGCGATACCTACTTTGCATTTCCGCCTCGCTCGCGACGGCGTCACAGACTGCCTCCGAAACGGCCATCGAATACCCGAAGCTCAACGACGACCGGCTGCAGGTCACGCTGTATGCTTACGATCCGGACATCGTCACCCCTATCGGCTCGGCTAACGATGCACAGGGGCGACTCTACGTCATCGAGTCCCACACCCATAATCCCCCGCCGAACTACCCCGGCCCCAAGGGCGATGTCATAAAGATGTTCGAAGGCGAGCGCGCGGACGGACGTTTCGAAAAGATGAGCGTATTCGCGGATGGCCTCTATCAAGCTCAAGCCCTCAAATTCGACAAGGCCGGCACGCTCTATGTCGTTTGCACGCGCGAGGTCCTCATGCTCCACGACAAGGACGGCGACCTACGATCGGAGTCTCGTACGCGTATTCTGAATTTGGATCCTTATGAGGCGAGAGGCAATCCGCATGGGCAGATGCAAGGCATCGCGTTCTCGAACGACGGCTGGCTGTATGTGGGGGCCGGCACGACGGAGGATGATTGGATCAGCCGCGACGGGCAACGGCTCAGCGTCGGCCCGTATTGGGGCGGGATCATTTCGCGGTGTAGGCCGGACGGCACGGATCTGGAACGAATCGCCTGGGGCTTTTGGAATCCCTACGCCATTACCTTTGACCGTCACGGCCGATTGCTGGCTGTCGATAACGATCCTGACCACCGCGGCCCCAACCGGCTACTCCACATCGTCAGGGGCGGCGACTACGGGTTCAAGCGCACCTACGGCCGTTATGGCCTGCACCCCTATCAAGCCTGGGATGGTGAATTGCCCGGTACGCTGCCCATGATCGCGGGCATCGGAGAAGCGCCCACCGCCATCCTAAACGCCAATGATGCTGCTCTGCCATCTGACTACCGGAACGCCATAATCGGCGCCACCTGGGGAGAGCACAACCTGACCCTGTTCCGACCGAAAGCGAATGGCGCGTCCCTTACCGCAACCTCGGAAATACTGCTCGAAGGGCAAGGGCACGACAACACGACCTCCCCGTTCCGCCCTTCAGGCATGTCCGCAAGCCCCGTCGACGGCTCGATTTACGTGAGCGACTGGATGCTCATCGACTACACGACGCACGGCAAAGGTCGCATTTGGAAAGTATCCGCCAAGCCTGGAGTGACAACGGACCCACCTCGAAAGCCGTATTCCAAGCAGGAAGCCACTCAGGAATTCGCTCGCCTGCAGAATCTCACTGACGCGTCGCAAATCGAGGAGTATCCCTCGCTGCGGCGAGCGCTCTCGGAAACGGATCCATTCATTCGTAACGCCGCGGTGACCGCCATGGCTCGGCCGGCATTTCGAACGGAGGTTGTTCAAGACCTCGAACACAGCGACGGAAGGGTGCGGCTGGGAGCCCTGTTGGCACTACGACGAGCGGACGTCCCGGATCCCGCAACCACCATTGAGCCAAGACTAGCGGACTCCGACCTGGAGGTCGTTCGGATGGCAATGATTTGGGCCGGCGAAAAAAAGTTGAAAGCGCTCACTGGAAAAATCGACGAGGCCGCTGCCAAACCGGATCTCACCAAAGCATTTTTTCAAACCTGGCTGGCCACGATGCAAATCATGGAACAGTTGACGTCAACCGACGCTACGAAAACCGCAGGCCAGGTATTTAAGCTCCGCCGACAACTGAGTCCGGAATTCATCGAGCAATTGGTTCATAACGAAGACCGACCTACGGCACTTCGCGCCATGGCCCTTCGGTGGCTCCAGAATCTCGATACGGCGGCAAATCACGAATTCCTGAGCGAGGCCGCGCGAAAGTCCGATCCCGCGCTGCAAATCGAGGCGATTCGTCGATTGGGTGAAAGCGATCTTCCTGCAGCGACGGCGATCCTACGCGCCATCGCCAATGATCGAAGTCAACCGTCCGCCATGCGAACGGAGGCGCTGGTCTCCTTGGCGGGGAAGCCCGACGTTTCTCTGGTGTCTCTGCTGGATGATTCCGAGCCAAGTGTGCGACTCGAAACAGCCCGAACTCTGCGCCAACTGGGAGCGAATCCGACCGTACTAGACGCTGCAAAAAGGAAGCTCGCCGAGATTGTAGCCGATGAACGAGAACCCAGGCTTCAGAGCCAGCTCGAGTTTCTCCTGGCCCCGGAAAACACCTCGCACTCCGGCACACTGCACGATTGGCAGGAATACTTCGAGGAAGGTGGCGATCCAGACGCGGGACGGCGCGTTTTCTTTTCCGAGAATTCCGCTTGCAACGCGTGCCATGCGGTAGATGGGCGCGGCATAAAATTGGGGTCTGGCTCCGCCGTCGGGTTCATCGCCATGCCTTTCGGTCCGGATCTCACGGTGATCGGTCGGACGGCCAACCGGGACGCGATTATTCAGTCAATCGTTAATCCCAGCGACTCAATCGCGCCCGAATACCAAGGGTGGTTCGTGAAGATGAAAAATGGCGAGACGACATTTGGCCGCGAAATCGATCAAGAGACAAATGCGGTCCAGCTCATTACGCTCGACGGGCAGGAACACAACTTTCCTCGCAAAGACATTGAGTCTTGGGGAGCGATGGAACACTCTCTCATGCCCGATGACCTGCCTCAGTTAATGGCCGTCGAAGAGTTCCGCGACCTCATCGCCTACCTGTCCTCGCTGAAGTAATAGCCAACCTATTGGGGTCAGGACCGCGCAAGGAAGGCAAATAGGGTCAGTGGTCCCGTGAGGTGAAAATCACGAGTTCGCATAACTCCTTCTGAGACACTGGCATGAGCGGTCGCGCAGAAATAAATTCACACTTTCGAGGGAGCAAATTGGCGTTAGGGATCGGCAAGAAATAAATTGGACATTTTGGGGTTCAAGTGTGCCGTAGATTTGGTCGCGCCGATTGAGCCAAACCGGAGGTGTAGTGAGCTACAGTGAGGATTTGGCGATTGAGAAGCGGCCAAAGATGCGGTGCAATTGGGCATCCAAAAGTCCAAGTTATTTCTTGCCGGTTCCCTATGGCTGGCTCCACGGCCGGGGCGCGACTGGCGAGACCGGGCTATGTGCCGGCCGAGACGCAATCAGTAGATCAGATTTCCTATCAGTGATTGACCAAACGTATCTCAAACTATAGAATTCTTCTTATGTCAATGAAAAGACTTTCTGGTTTGCATTTACCTCTGGGAGCACTGTGTATAGTAATCGTTCTGCTGGTGTTTATGGGGCAAGTGCATCACCCTAAAGGAAATAGGACGATGGATAGTCATTATTTTCAATCACCTGAGAATGCCGTTCTAGTGGTGAATCAATTGCTAGAAGAGCGTGACTGGAACAAACTGGCCAACTATTACCTCCTAGATGATTTGGGACCAAAAAGAGAAGAACTCAAATCTGGACGCTTTTTTTTCAGAGAGGACTCTACTGGCCCGCAAGATCCCATGGGGTTTTGGAAGTACCTCCATCCCTTTCCTCCGGGGTTTCATTTTGAAGGTCAGGAAGAGTTAGAAAATGGCACTATTAAGGTGCAAGTGGCCATCGAAGTTCTTGATGAACCGCTACCAGGCACGCCCCCAGAGACGCCTTCTGTTATGCGTACTATGCGGGCATTCTATCTGCATTATACTGCAGGGCGAGGTTTTAAGCTCTTAACTGATAAGGTCCAGCTATGATGAGAAGGTTTTTCATCTTCATATTTCTGTCGAGCCTTTCATTATGGGGATGTCATGCAATAGGAGAGAAGTCCATGTCAAATCAAAATGAGTGGACAAAAGGAGATCAGTGGAAAGTCAAGTGGACAGCGCGGAGTCCGGTGAATGCGGCCCTGGCGCCCGACCCCATTGTCATGGATGAATCAAGCAGGCAAACCAGTGTCAGAACCGAGGATGTCTTAGAATTTGAAGTTTTGAAAACCGACAAATCCAGCACTGTGATTTCTTTAGAGCTTCATGGCGAAACCTATGAGTTGCACATGATTCACGCTGGAGACGAAACCTATCTGAAAAAAATACAGCGAAAAACTTCTACGATTATGGAACTAAAGGAAAAAGCGCCTCTTTTTACTCCTGATTTATCCTATGGGTTATTATTTGATTTTCCTTTGCGTGGAGGAGCTTCTAGGTTTATGTTTAAAGATCTTACGGGACGAGATTGTCAATTTGAAAGAACCGAAAAATCAGGATTGCTGACTTATCAAATGTCGTATCAATATCCCGCAGGGCCAAAGATGAGAACCATTATTGAATGGCGTGTAGGCGCAAAATGGTGGCAGTCTTTCCGGCGAGAAAGTGTTTATAAGGACGCAAAAGGGCAAGACATTGTCGATGTTTTTAGCGAAGGAATACTGTTATAATAGAGGAATAGGCATTCCCAAGTGACTCATCACTTTTTTCATGTCCTCCCAGACGCGTTTTCGATTATCGGTTGAGTAGTTGTGCAGGAGATAGGCGGGATGGTAGGTGGGCATCACCTTAATGGGGGTCGTACCTGGTGCGACTGTGAAGGACCAAAAGCGTCCCCGTAGGGCGCCGATGCCCTCGGACTTGTCGAGGAGAACCCGTGCGGCGTGAGCACCCAGTGCCACGATGACCTCTGGCGCGATTAGGGCGATTTGCTCTTTGAGATAGGGCATGCACTGGGCGATCTCCTCGGGCAGAGGATCCCGGTTGCCGGGAGGACGGCATTTGAGGATGTTGGCGATGTAGACATCCTCACGGCGGAGCCCGCAGGCCTGGATGATCTTGTCGAGGAGTTGACCCGCATTGCCCACAAAGGGCCGCCCTTGCCTATCTTCGGTTGCGCCGGGGGCTTCGCCCACAAACATGAGTCTGGCCTGGGGATTGCCTTCCCCGGGCACGGCCTGTCGGCGCGTCGAGCAGAGCGTGCACTTTTGGCACTGGGTGATCTGGGTGGCGAGGGCCACCAGATCCTGGGTCGGGTCTTGACTTTGCGCGGGGGGTGCTTGGGGGTTGAGGGCCGGGGACGTCGGGGATCTTAGCGAAAAACCCGTGAAGTATGACTCCAATTCCAGGTGTTGTCGCAGTGCCTCATGCATTTGCCAGGGCCGTCCTTCAAGAGGAGAGGGTTTCACAGCGGGATTTTAGCACACTTTTGCGGACGAGTCTCGCCCAAATCCTGGGATACCAAGGCCGCTGTTTGAAAGAAATGCCTTGAATGAGATTAGAATAAATTATAACATAAAGGGGATATTCTAATACTGTTAGAGCTGCAACATGCATATGGAAACCCTACAGGTCTTTTGTGATATCGTTGAGCTTGGGAGCTTTTCCAAGACGGCGGAGAAGCATCTGCTGAGCCAGTCCGCCATTTCTCAGCAGCTCGCGCAGCTAGAGCTTGTCCACAAGTGCCAGTTGGTCAGTCGTAAGAAAAGGCCCATTGAACTGACGAAACCGGGACAACTCCTCTATAGGACGGCCCGCGAGATGCTGGAACGATATGAGCTCTTCAAGAGCGAGCTGAATGCCCTCAAGTCGAGCTCGAGCCTTCGATTGAATGTCGCTGCGATCTTCAGTATTGGCATGCACGCGCTGCCGGACTACGTGAAGCGCTTCATGGTCAACTTTCCCAACATCAATGTACACATCGAGTTTCTGAGTGCCGAAAAGATCTATGAGCAGGTGCTGGCAGGCGAGGTGGACGTGGGCATTGTGGCTTGCCCCAAACACGACAAGCGACTCACCGTCTATGACTTTGCGCGTGAGCCCTTGGTGTTGGCGTGCAGTCCCAAGCATCCCTTTGCGAACGCTACCAGCGTGGACTTGCATAAGCTCCAGTTTGAACGTTTCATCGCCTTCGAACGGGCTGTGCCCAGTCGCGTGTGGATTGATGGCATCTTTTCACAGTACAGCCTTGTTGTCCGACCGGTGATGGAGTTTGACAACATAGAAACCATCAAGCGCGCCGTTGAGATCAATTCCGGGGTTAGCATCCTACCCAAACCCACGTTCGTACAGGAGGTCGCTGGCGGGACGCTGTGTGCAGTGCCGTTTTCGAACGAGGCCTTCCACCGACCGACGGGCATTATCGTGCGGAAGGGGAGGATCTTGGGCCAAGCGGGGCGGTATCTGATTGAGCTACTGCAGGAAGAGGCAGCGCAGCGATGACTGATGGCGATTGAGGCCGTGATATTTGACCTGGATGGAACCCTTACTCAGCCCTTTCTGGATTTCGACAAGATTCGGACGGAGATGGGATTGGCCCGCGATGCCGGACCGATTCTGGAAGCACTGGAGGGTGTGCCTGAGCCCGAGCGACTCAGATGCCTGGAACTCTTGCGGCTGCGGGAGGCGGAGGCCGTCGACAACTCCTGCCTGAATCCCGGGGCTCGTGACACCCTGGCGACCCTCAGGGCGCAGGCGATACCCGTAGCCATCCTCACGAGAAATACGCACGACAATGCCTGCCGCGTTCTCCGCCGGCATGACCTGACGGTGGATCTGGTGCTGGGCCGGGAGCAGGGGCCGCTGAAGCCGGATCCGCGGGGCGTGTTCACGATCTGCCGACGACTGAAAAGTGATCCGAAAAAAACTCTGTTTGTCGGCGACTATCTTCATGATATGCTCTGTGCGCTGGCGGCCGGAGCGATTCCGGTCTTGCTGATGAGCCACAGCAACGCAAAGGCCTTTCGGGAGCATGCGTCATTTGCGATTGAGAGTCTGTGCGAGATTTTGCCGATTGTAAGGGAGTACGGTTAGAATTGTCTTAGGTGGAGATCATGTTGAATATGGAACTGAAAAGAGAGCTTCTGCTTGTCCTGAGCGTGGTGGCTGTGGGACAGGCCAAGCCCCAACCCTCCTGCGACTCCGTAGACGACATCCTTGAA
>JADFHU010000279.1 GCA_022567055.1 Planctomycetota bacterium | reverse complement strand
CAGATCACCGAGGGCATTGATCTGGGACGGACCCGTGAGACGGTTGACCATTTTTACTATTTGAAGGAGGCGAACCGAGAAGTCGACGCTTTGTCCGAGGATCGGCAAGTTCAGCACCAACGAGGGGTCACGCGTCCCCAAGATTGGGCTGAACTTGCAAAACAATCCAGATCCCTCGAACTGCAACCGAGCGCTTCACACCGCGAGACCCGTGAGGCCTCTGCGCCGCAGTCGGGCAGGGCAGGGGAACTCTCGCTGGGTGAACCGGCCGCCACACCTCAGCAACGGGTCCGGGAGGCATGGGGATTTGCCAGTGGCCTGGAGAGAGCGACAGGAGACCGAGACAAGCTCATGTTTGAGTCAAGCGCAGAGAGTGAGGGACGAGGGGAGGGCATAGAGCATGGTTTTTCCGTGCCCACTGGGGCCGCCGCAGTCGAGGACCTCAAGGCCAGCGCGAGTCTGGGCACCAAACTCAGATTCGACGTGGAGCACGGGGCAACCACGCCGGTGGGTGGGAAGGGATTGGCTCCAAGCCCAGGGGAGCGTCTCAAAGAGGAGGCCAGCGGACGCACGACTTTTACGGTCGCCATAGCCCCTGAAAAAACGGTGGAAGAAATCGTTCCTGCTCTTGAAGAACTGAGCCTGAACTGGGTACAGGATGAGTCTAAAGCGCTCATTGAAAAACCAATCGAGCCACTGGCGCAAGTCTTGATAGAGGCATCCATCGTCGACAACGAGACGGACGCGTCGCCGGCACAAAACCAGTCCGATGTTCTTCGTTCCGATTTCTTGCGCCGTCCGCCCTCCGCCACCGTCGAAGACATGAAACTGCCTCCCTCGAAAGGGTTCAAGAGCATGCCGGTCAATCCCTGGGTGCTGAGTGCACAGGATCGTCTTTCGACCTTTGGCCTGGATGTGGACACGGCCTCCTACACGCTCTGTCGCCGCTATATCAACGCGGGCTACCGCCCCCCGATCGGGGCCGTGCGTATGGAGGAATTCATCAATGCCTTTGATTACCAATATCCCCAACAGGACAACGCCGCCTTTGCGATCCACGCTCAGGCGGCCAAGTCTCCCTTTGCCCGACCCGGACAGAACCTGACCCTGCTCAAGGTCGGGGTCAAGGCCCGCACGGTGGGTCGGGACCAGCAGAAACCCGCGCACCTGGTGGTGGTGGTGGATGCCTCGGCCTCCATGGGTCAGGCCGACCGCCTGCCGCTGATACAGCTTGGTCTGGATCGCTTGGTGGACAAACTGTCGCCTGCCGATCGCGTGACGGTGGTCGCTTGCGCGGACGAGGCACGCCTGCTCCTGGAAGGGGCATCGGCTCGGAATCCTCAAAGGATTCGGGCAGCGATTAACGCCATTCAGCCGGCGGGCACCACCAATCTACTGGCGGGTCTGAAGCTGGGCTATGCCACGGCTCGGCGTCACTTTAAACCGAATCAGGTCAACCATGTCCTGCTCTGTTCGGATGGCGTGGCCAATGTCGGACAGACCGAGGCGGATGCCATATTGGCCTCGGTGGCGGCGGATCGCAAACAGGGCATCACCCTGACCTGCGTCGGCGTGGGTTTTGGCAGCTATAACGATACGCTGCTCGAGGCCCTGGCCAATCGGGGGGACGGCAGCTATCTCTTCCTCGATGCGGCGGCACGGGTCGAGCAGGTCTTGGTGGCGCCTCTGACGGCCAGTCTGCAGGGGGTTGCGAAGGATGCCCGCATCCAGGTCGACTTCAATCCGCAGCGGGTCCGTCGCTATCGTCTGATCGGCTATGAAAACCGTGACATCGAGGACAAGCGCTTTCGTGACGACACGGTGGATGCCGCAGAGGTGGGTTCAGGCCAATGCTCGACCGCGCTCTATGAGTTGGAACTCATTGGTGATCCGCAGGCCGATCTGGGCAGGGTCTACGTGCGGTATCAGGAGGTGAACACCGGGCAGTTTCAGGAGATCTCAATGGCGCTGTCGAGTCGGATCATCGGAGACCCTGAAATCAAGCAGGCACCCCGCTTCTACCTGGCGGCGGGGGCCGCCACCTTCGCCGAGTGGCTGCGTCAGTCCGAGCATGCCCGACACGTGAAGCTGAGGGACGTGCTCGGGGTGATAAGCGAGGTTCGTGACACGCTGACCCTCGACAAGCAGGTCGCCGAGTTGGCGGATCTCATTCTTAAGGCGGAGCATCTGCCGCAGGCGCCCTAAGAGTTTTTTTTGGATGGTTCAGTTCAGTGTTGCACTCGTCATCGTCATCGTTGTCGTTGTCGTAATCGTAATCGTAATCGAAACAGTGAATTGGCGCAGTCAGGTATATGGATTACGACAACGACTACCGCTGCGCTGACAACGACTACGAGGAAGTGGCACACGGACTGGCACGTATCCGAGAGCGATTTTGAACCAAGCCGATTTTACATAGGTTTTACCGTCTGGCCGTCAGGGGGTGACGTGCTTCTTAAAACAGTGGCGCGCAATGAGCACGCCAGAGAGAAACTGATAGCGAAAGTCTGACACCAGTGGGATTTGTCTTGCGTCCGAGGTACGCGTAGGGAAAGGACAGAACGATGCGAATCACAATCATGACAGGCGTCCTGGGAATGTTGGCCGTGGCGAATGCGTCCGTAGCAGGAGAAGCTTGGGCCGATCCCAATGATGCCCAAGATCGGGCCCTCGGGGTCGAGATCGCCGAGGTGCATCTAACCGGTCGACTGGAGGAGGGGCAACTCACCCTAAAAATCGACTTCGAGGCCGTGACGCGCGAGGGTGACAGGCGGGTGACACTGCTGCGGGGCGAGGCCGTCCTCGATCAGGTCGATCCTGCGACCACGAGCAGCCACCTGAACTACCTTGCCGAGAACCAGGAGTATACGCTCAGCTGGTCCCGCCGAGGTCGGCATCGCTTTTCCGCCGAGTTCAAGGTTCGATCGGTGAGCCCGGCGGGAGATCCCTGGCGACAGGCGCAGCTCGACGTCCCGCTCGGCCGCATGCGCCACATTCACCTCCTATGCCGGCGTCCCGACCTGGAGGTCGAGCTGCCGGGGGCCCTACGCGTCGACCGGAAAATCGAAGGGGGACAACTTGTCATCCGCGCGATTTTGGGACCCCGCCAACCCCTGGTGATTCGCTGGAAGCCGCAGGTCCAGTTGGCAAATGCGAAACTGGTCCTCTCCAGTCAGGCCAACACCATCGTCGATGTGCGGGCCGGTTTCCTGGAGCTGGACTCGGTCTTTGATTTCGAGGTCGCCCAAGGCAAGATTGAGACGCTCCTCTTTAGCCTTCCACCTCAACTCCATGTCACCTCCATCGAAGGATCCCACATCCGACACTGGGAGGTGGGGCGTGCCGCGGAGGGCACGCCTCAACTTCGTGTCGAACTCAACCGGCCGCAGGAGAGCGCTTACCGTCTCCACATCCGCGCCGAGGCGACGGTTTCTCAATTGCCCGCCGAGATCGAGGTCCCCGTGATCATGCCCGAGGCAGGCATGCGGGCCGGGGGCAATCTGGTCGTCGGCACGAACGACGCCCTGCAGGTGGTGGTCAGGCAGTCGACGGGACTCACGCAGATCGATGCGGCGGCCTTTCCCCGGGTGCAGTCGAGCCTGTCCGTCGATCGCGCCGTTCCCCAAGGCAAGGCCTTCTACTACGCCTACGCCGGCAGTCAGTATCAATTGCTACTTTCGGTGGATGACGTGGTGCCCACCTATGATGTCGTCGGACGGTTGGTGATCCAAGTCAAGGAGGACGACCTTTTGCTCGAGGCCGAACTCGAATTGGACATCCGCGATGCGCCGCTGCGCCAGTTCGATGTGGCGCTGCCAGCGGGGCTGGTGGTGGCATCCGTCGAGGGCGAACAGGTCGATGACTACCATGTCGTCGGCCCCTCGAATCAGGATCAGGCGACCCTGCTACGGATTCTCTTCACCCAGCCGGTCTTCGGCCGCAGCTTGGTGAAGCTGGCCCTGGAGTTGGGACGCGGTCCCTTGGACCAAACGCAGACCATCGAGGCCCTGCAGGTCGTCGGCGCCAAGACCCTGCGCGGCTATGTCGTCGTCGCCACCGAGGCAGGCATCGAACTCGATCCTCCCCAGGTCATCAACCTGCGCGAGGTGCATGCCGCCTCCCTGCCCCTGCGTGCCGCGCAGGCCCGCTACGCCTATCGCTACCGTCAGCCCGACTGGCAAATCAGCCTGCTGGGCCGCCACAAACCGGCCGGCATCCGCAGCGAGGTCTTTCATCTGCAGTCCATCGGCGAGTCCCTGGCCTACGGCTCTGCCGTCATCCACTATCTCATCACCGGGTCTCCGGTGGATGAGTTGCAGTTCCGACTCCCAGCCTCGCTCGAGAACGTCGAGTTCGTGGGTCGGGATGTCCGTCGTTTCCAGGCAGAGCAGGACCTCTGGACCGTCCAGTTGACACGCAAGGTGATCGGCGACTACAGCCTGGCCCTGACCTACAGCCAGCGCTACGGTCCCGATCTGCCCATTCAACTGGGATCACTGCGCTGTGAAGGGATCCAGACTCAGACGGGATTCGTGGTGGTGACGAGTCGTCTCGATCTGAAGCTCGATCTCGACGCCGATCCCGGCACAGGTGGGCCCGGCACAAATGCTCCCGGCCTGCTGCCCATCGCCATGGACGAGTTGCCGGCGGACTATCGTCTCTTGACCAGTAGCCCGATCCTCGCGACCTATCGCTATGTCACCGACCCCCACGTCGCCTCACTGAGCATCACGCCCCATCGTCGCAGTGCCCTGCTGCCGGTGGTGGTGGATATAGCGGCCCATCAGACCACCTTGGCCGTGCGACCCGATGGACGCATTGAATCGGTCACCACGGTACGCTACAAGGTCAAGAACAGCAGCGGCCAGTTCCTCTCACTGGCCATGCCGCCCGGTGCCCAGGTCTGGGCCGTCCGCGAGATCGACGAGGGAAATGCCAACGCAGAGCCCACCCGGCTTGCCACCTCGCGCGAGGGCTCCAGCGGCCGACTGCTCATTCCCCTACGCCGCCACAGCAATCCCAACGACCCCACCACCATCGAACTCGAATATGGCCAAGTCCATCCGACCCGCGGCCGGTGGCGACGTCATCTCGAGTTGAGCGCGCCCGCCTGCACCATCCCCATGGCCTACGCCGATTGGCAGGTGACCGTTCCCGAGACCTGGGCCATCCAGGAGGTCGGTAGCCGGCCCCGCCCTTCGCAGCCGGGGTCGCAGGCAAGGTCCCTGGCGGGGATACTCCAGCAGACAGGCAACCTGTGGTCTCAGGCCTTTTCCGGCTGGCTTCATCAACCGGCCCTGTGGGTCGCCTCCGGGATCCTGCTGTTAGTCGCCCTCTTGTGCGCGTTCTTTCGACCGAGCTGGCTGCCCGACCTGACGCTCCTCGCCCTGCTGGGCCTGTTGCTATCACTGGGTGTCGCCGCGGCGCGCTACGGAGACTTCGAGCAACCGGCGTCCCGGACGCAACTGACGGTCGCGCGGGCCGTCACGACCCAGGAGGACCAGTCACTCACGGTCCAGGCCGAACTCATGCCCGGCTGGCGGCAAGACCTCGGCTTGATGGAGTGCGTGGCAGTTACGCTGATCGGCGTGGCGGCGCTGGCGCTGGGGGTGTTCAAGGCCCGCCTCCGCTGGGTGGCCGCGGCGGCCCTCGCAACAGATCTGATCTACCTGGCGGCCAAACTGGCTGTCACGTGGCCCCTGCTCCATGCCCTCATGACTTGGGGCATCCCCGCCGCTCTCGCGCTCTGGTTCTTGATTCGCGCCCTCTTGAGGATCCGACTCAGATGGCCTGTCCCGGTGCCGGTGACAACCCTGTTGCTCATGGTCCTGGTGGCGCTGACTGCCCTGCTCAGTGGTTGTGCCGTCGCGGGAGGGCAGGGAACGCCGATCACCGATGTCACCCCACTGCGGCGGATTTACTGCTCTGTGACGGCCGGCAGCGATACCCTGGAACTCGCCTACGACCTGCAGGTGGAAACAGACGGTCCCACCCGTTTTCCGCTGCTGGAAGACTCCGCCCTGCTCCTCTCGCCGCCGGAACTAGACGCATCCGTCACCGTGGAAACGACGCAGGGTCGGCACTGGGTTCACATCGACCGGGCCGGCAGCTATTCGTTCGCGCTGCGCTTTCTGATGCCCCTGCCTGCGGCCGACGAGGCCCAGCGGCGCAGCCTCTCCCTGCCCCTGCCCGTCGCCCTCACCAACAGCATCAGCCTGTTCATTCCGGACGCCAACATGCTCATCGAGGCCCCGCGGGCCGTTTCGCTGACGCGCGAGGAAGAGGCCGATCGGGTGGCCGTCCACGCCATGTTCCAGCCGGGTGAACCCGCTCGTTTTCACTGGCGACCCCGAGAACGCCAGGCCGCCCAGGAGGTGACGCGTTTTTACGCGCAGGATCACGCCCTGGCCTATGTCACCTCGGGGCTGCTGCGGGTCTACCATGCCCTCCGTCTGCAAATCGCCCAGGGCCAGCTCGATACCCTCAGGCTGGACTTGAATGCGGGCGAGACGGTCACCTCGGTTCAAGCGGAGTCCCTGGGGGATTGGCGTTTTGATCCGACGACTCAACAACTGGAAGTGAAACTCACCCGACCCGTCACCGGCACCTACGAATTGCTGCTGGTGACACAGGTGGCCTATGACGCGACGCCCTACACGGTGACCCTGACGCCGCTGCGGCTGCGTGAGGCCCTGTACCAACACAACGTCCTGGGCTTGGCGGCGGACGCATCGGTCTATGTCCAGGTCGACCAACACCCCGCCACCCTGAACACGCAGGACTACCTCCGTGACAATCGAAAACTCCTGGACGCGGTCCCGGGACTCACCCGCGCGCAGGTGACCAAGGCCTTCCGCTTCGACTCACCCGACCAGCGTGTCACCGGGCGGGTTTTCCCGGTGGAGAGTGAAGTTCGAAGTGAAGAGGTGGCCCGGTTCAATGTGGAAGACGATCGCCTGGTCTACAACAGCCAGTGGACGATTAACATCGCCAAGGCGGGACGCTTCGATCTGGATCTACTCCTGCCCCAAGGATTCGACATCGACAGCGTGGCGGCGGCACAGGTGAGCCATTGGGACGAAACAGTCCAGGCGAACCAACGGCGCCTGCGTATCCACTTCAAGCGCAAACTCATCGGATCCTTTGCATTGAAGCTGGCCCTGAGCCAACCCCTGGCGCAGATGCCCGAACAGATTGCGGCGCCCCGAGTACAGCTCGACGGCGCC
>JADFHU010000278.1 GCA_022567055.1 Planctomycetota bacterium | reverse complement strand
GGGCCAGCCCAAGGCGAGGTTCCTGCAGTTGACCAGACACACGGCGCCGGCCGCCTTTCGCTTGACCAGCCACAGCGTGGGGAGAAGTACCGACATCAGTAGCGCAATGACTGCGATGACGACAAGCAGTTCAATGAGCGTAAAACCTTTTTGAGCGCTAGTGAGTCTCTGATTCATTTCTTGCCGATCCCTACGAAGATGACCTGCCGTACGATGGACTCAAGTGGTATTTTGTCAGAATGCCATGGACAAAACAAGCGTATTCCCAACAGTGCCGGCAAACAGGGCCCGAGAAAAACCCTGCCGACTATGGGACCGGCAAGAAAACAGCGGCTTCCGTGGTACAATCCTGGCTGCGATAGCAGCATTATTAAAGAACCACGAAACAACCTGTGCTTGATTGACGCTGAATGAGGCCCTCTACGCGGTGGGTCCGGTGAGAGAGAGACTGCGTGTCACGGAGATCATGTTATATGAGGAAGTACAGCAAATGCGATGAGTGCCACGAGTGTTGGCGGTATGGCCGCGGCTAATAATCCGATAGGATTAATGCCGTCATCTCCAAAGGATCCTTTAAGGATACCGAATCCTGCAGGGTTGGGAGCATTGGCAATAACGGTTAAACCACCTCCTGCAACCGCGCCGGCAACGAGGTAATACTTTTTATCGTCAGAAAGGCCTTCAACCAGGGAACCCAGGAAGGTCAAAGCGGCATTGTCAGTAATAGCGGTAAGGGCTGTGGCCCCAAGAAAGAGAGGAAGTTCCCCTAAAAGGTTTAATATGGGCGAAATCCACCACTCCTGCATGGCGCCCAGGGTCACGAGACCCGCCAGGAAAAAACCGACCAGCAAAGATTCTGTGAGTTTCAATTTGTCTTGGTATTCTTTTGTCACCGCCGCAAAGCCTAAAAAGAGAAGGAAGTTGCCCATGAAAATGACCATGTGATGGGCAAAGAAAACCGTCATTCCTATAAAGGCTAAACTTAAAAGAATGATCCACCAGGTTGGTTTCATGTAAGCTTCATGTTGTCGTTTGTCTTTCATTTCTCCCTTAAGTTCATTTCTAAAGATAAAGGCCACAAGGAGTGTGTTAATAACGACCGCCAGAGCGGCTTTCCAACCAAAATGCCCTAGCATGAAACCCATTCCCCAGTGCCACTTCGTAGCAACCATTAAGACCGGCGGGGCCGCAAAGTGGGTTAAGGTACCACCAATGGATACATTCACAAAAAGCAGACCAAGCGTTGCATACTTAAAGGACTTGGACATGTCTCCACTGTAATAATAATCCAAAAGAATGAGCGCCGTAACTGTCATGGCCGCCGGCTCAGTGATAAAAGAACCCAGTAAAGGACCTAGAATCAGAGCAGAAATATAAAAGGCCATTCTCTTAGGAAGATATATGATCTTTGTGAAAAGAAGAATAAGCTTTTCAGCCAAAACGATGATGGGCCTGGTTCC
This sequence comes from Planctomycetota bacterium, assembly GCA_022567055.1. GTDB lineage: Bacteria > Planctomycetota > Phycisphaerae > Sedimentisphaerales > Anaerobacaceae > JAIPFM01. The sequence goes on along the minus strand of JADFHU010000278.1, from coordinate 5,774 downwards.
GGCCATGACCATAATAACGAAAACAAAGGCCGGTTCGGTGAAATTGAGGCTTTCCATGTAGTGAAGTGCTCCATCGACAACCTTGTGATCCGCATCATACACGGCGATACCATGCATAGAGGCAAATACGCCCACGAACAGGTAGGCCCACATACCAAAGACTGCTTCAACTTCCCCAAAAAAGTGAAAGAAATTTCCCAATACAGAGCCGTCTGGAAAGCGATGAGCGAGGTGTTCAAACTTTGAAACCAGAAAAGTGTGGCAAACGGCCAGGCCGAAAAAGACGGTTCCAATAATCTGAATCGTTGTATGGTCCATGCCGACGTCCTTGTCATGAAGTTAATATTGCAAACTCTGATTGTACGGGATTATTGCGATGGTACAGCAAAAAAGTTTTATCTTTAATCAATCGCTCGGTAGAGTTTCTAGTCGGGGTGAGTGGGCTTCAACTCCTTGATCTCGATGTTGCGCCACTTCACCCAGGCCGGAGAGTCACCGGGTAAACTGTGCACCTGTAGCCCGAAAAACCCGGTGGCCGTCATGGAATCCACCACCTCCGCCACCGGCACGCCATTGACCCAGGTTCGGATGCTGTCGCCGACGCAGACGACACGGTAGCGATTCCACTCGCCATCCTTGAAGGCCGCCTGGGCCGCTGGATCGGTGCGATCTTCGCTGAGCCATCCCCGTCTCGCTTCGTCGTAGATGAACCCGGCCGTCCCGTTGGTGGCGATTTCCACCTGGTAGCCATGGACGCGTCCGTTGCGGTATTCGGGCAGGCTGTTGCTGCGAATCTGGACGCCGGAATTCAGCCGACTGTCCACCAAGACCTCGAAGTGCAGTTCGAAGTCACTGAAGGGTTTCGAACAGAGGAAGGAGTTGGGACTACCCTCGACGGTGGTTCCCTTGATGGCGCCGTCTTCGACTTCATAATGCGCCGTGCCATTCTTCTGTTCCCATCCTTCCAGACTCTTGCCGTCGAAGAGGGGGACAAAATTCGCCGGCGCGGTCCAGGTGGGCAGATCGTCCGGCAGGGGCTTGACATAGATGTTCTTGTAGTGAACGCGACTCTTGGGGTCGTGTCCCTGCAGGGCGAAGGTCCCCTGCGTGAAGGTCTGGCCGTCGGGCTGAGTCCAGTCGACGAAGGTTTTCCCGTTGACCTTGACGACCACGCGGTTGCCGCGCACATGGATGTGTTCGGTAAACCACTCGTTGTCCTTGGGCAGGGCCGCCTCCTTGGGGACGTCACTCTTGCGGTAGAGGCTACCCGTACGGCGTGGATCTTTTTCGAAGGTGTTGTTGACCTGAACCTCGTGTCCGCGACTCGGCCAGCCGGTTTCCAGATACTGCGTGTGAAAGTAGAGCCCGCCGTTGGAGCCCGGCTCGGTCATGACGTCCACTTTGTACTCGAAGTTCTTGAACATGGCATTGTTCACGGGCCCCTCATAGTAGAGGTGACTTCGCTTGCCGTAGGCGACGATAGCGCCGTCCTGAACCGTGAAGCTGGTCTTGTTCTCGCTGGCCCTCCAGCCCTCCAGATCCTTGCCGTTGAACAGTGAGATCCAACCGTCCGTGTCGGCTTCCTGCGCCACAGTGACACCCGTCAGGGACAGGGTGACCAGGAGTGTTAAGATGTGTTGCGTTTTCATGCGTGTTGACTCCTCAAATAAGGGATCGGCAAGAAATCAATTGGACAATTTGGGGTCCAAGTGTGGCCCATATTGGGTCGCGCCCGATTGAGCGACACCACAGGCGTAGCAGTTCTACGTCGCGGATGTCGCGATTGAGAAGCGATCAAAGATGGGGTGCAATTGGGCATTCAAAAGTCCAAGTTATTTCTTGCCGATCCCTATAGTGAGCATATAGCCGCCGATGCCAATGCGGAAACCACCCAGCACATTGCTTGGGCAGGGCATCTTCGCAGAACAATCGGCGCGGATTATACCAGGGATTGCGGCCTCTGTGAACTCTCCAGTTGCCCATTTTCCGCAGCGCAGGACTTCCTCCACCCAGGTTGTGCTTGCGGTGGGTGGGGTCCATGTCCATAATGCACCGCACTCTTGAAGGGTGCGGGGGTGGGGCGGCAAGATAGACGCTTTCAAGCAATTTGGGGAACAGCCATGGCAAATCGCAAGTCCAACGGTGTCATTGACTTTCTCTTTGAAAACTCGGTTTTTCTAATCCTCGGCGCCGTGACGGCTCTGGTCTGGGCGAATGTGAGCCATGAGTCCTATCACGAATTCCTTCACCTCACGATCTTAGACCACACCCTCTTTGGGACACTGCAGCCGGAGGGCTTCCGCTCGCTGGACCTCCACTACCTGGTCAATGACATCCTGATGGCACTCTTCTTTGCCATTGCCGGCAAGGAAGTGTGGGAGGCCACCTTCCCCGGAGGTCCGCTCAGCAACGCGCGTCGCGCCGCGGTCCCGCTTATTGCCGCGGTGGGTGGCATGATCGGACCGGCGCTGATCTATCTCGTGGGGGCCCAGATGATCGGCCAATTCGATGCGCTGAGCAGGGGGTGGGCGATTCCCTGTGCGACCGACATTGCCTTCAGTTATATGGTGGCACGCCTGATCTTCGGGGCGGGACATCCGGCCATTCCCTTCCTGCTGCTGCTCGCCATCGCCGACGACGCCCTGGGCCTGATCATATTGGCGGTGTTCTATCCGCAGGAGCCTATTCAGATCCAATGGATGCTGCTGCCGATTGTCGCCATCGGGCTCGGATTGCTCTTTCAAAGGGTGCGCTTGAGCAGTTTCTGGTGGTATCTGATTATCCCCGGCACCCTCTCCTGGGTGGGTTTTGCCAAGGCGGGGTTGCATCCCGCCCTGGGCCTCCTGCCGATCATCCCCGTCATACCCCATGCCCACGCAGACAAGGGACTGTTCAATTGGGAGGAAATGAATGCGACGGACGCACTCAACCGTTTCGAACACTGGTGGAAGAGGCCGGTGGAACTCATTCTGATGCTCTTCGGCCTGTTCAATGCCGGCGTCGTCTTCAGCGCGATTGGTCCGCCGACCTATCTGATTCTTACTGGGCTGCTGTTCGGCAAACCCATCGGCATCTGGCTGAGCGGCATGGCGGTCGCCAAGGGACTGAAGTTTGGCTTGCCGGAGGGCCTCAGTGCGACCGACCTCGTGGTGGTAGGCTTTGCAGCCGGCATCGGGTTCACTGTGGCGCTCTTCGTGGCGACCGTGGCCTTTCCCGCGGGAGCGATCCAAGACGCCGCCAAGATGGGGGCGCTGGCGTCTTTCGCCGCGGCGATACTGACCTTCATAGTGGCCAAGATGGTCGGTATCAAGAAGGCTCAAGGCGAATAAGGGATTGCTTGCAAGGGAGGCGTTCATGGGTCCAATGCGAGAGAAGCAGAATTGACAGAGACCCCGTAGACGTCCATACTAAGGGGTCTTCAATCAAGCGGACAGTGAATAAGACGAGACGGTGTCATGAAAATTGTGATTGCCGGTCCCAAGGGATCGGGAAAAAGTGTCCTCGGCAAAGCGCTGGGGAGTCTCACCCGTCTGCCCGTCGTTGAGACAGACGAACAGGCAGAGAGGCTCTACCAAGAGAGACAAGGTCAATCATTGACCTGCCGGGAGATTTTTATCAAGGAGGGCGAACCCGCCTTTCGCGATCTGGAAAAGAAGGTGGTCGAGGCGGTAAAGGATCTGGACTGGCACTTCATCGTGACGGGTGGTTCGCTCATGATGGATCCCGACAACCGCCGCGCCCTGCGGCGCGATGCCATCGTCGTCTTGCTCACGGCGGATGTGGACACCCTGTGGCAACGCGCCACCGCGAAGGGTGTCCCGCCCTGGCTGGAGGGCCCCGAGGGTCGCGAGGCGTATGAGAACCAAGTTCAGCAACGACTGGAGGTGCTGCGACCCTACGCCGACATCCTGGTTGACACCTCTAAAGGGTCCGCCAGGGACATTGCCCAGTCCGTCATGGGCCAAATCTCTGATGAATTGGCCGTGCGTAATCGGGCGGGGAACACCTACGGGGAAATCATCCAGATCACGACCTTTGGCGAGAGCCATGGCCCGGCCATCGGGGCGATCCTGGACGGGGTAGCGCCCGGCGTGGCCATCTCGGAGGAAGACATCCAGGTGGAACTGGACCGCCGCCGGCCCGGCCAGAGCAAGGTGGTGACACAGCGAGACGAAAAGGATCGAGTGCACATCCTCTCCGGCGTCTTCGAAGGCAAGACGACTGGCGCGCCGATCGCGATGGTGATCTACAACCATGACCAGGACTCCTCCAAGTATGAGGCCATACGGGAGCTGTTTAGGCCGGGACATGCCGACTTCAGTTTCTACCGCAAGTATGGTCGACGCGATCACCGGGGCGGGGGGCGCTCCTCGGGTCGCGAGACGGCCACACGGGTCATGGGCGGGGCGGTGGCGCTGAAGATCCTGCGTGACCGCGGCGTCCGCTTGGTGGCCCATGCCGTGGAGATCGCAACGATTCGCGCCAAACGCTGCGACTACGATGTGATCGAATCCAACCCGGTCCGCTGCGCCGACCCGGAGGCGGCCAAGGCCATGGAGGCCGCCATCCTCGAGGCCCGCAAGCAGCAAGATTCCGTCGGCGGCGTCGTCCAACTCGATATCCTGGGCGTGCCCGCCGGCCTGGGCGACCCGGTCTTCGGCAAGCTGGACGCCCGGTTGAGCGGCGCGCTGATGAGCATCGGCGCCATCAAGGGCATCGAGTTCGGCCTCGGTTTCGAACTGGCGCGGATGCGGGGTAGTGCCGCCAACGATGGCATGCGTCACGATGGCTTTATCAGCAACAATGCGGGAGGCATCATCGGCGGCATTTCCACTGGCGAACCCATCCGCTTACAGGTGGTGGTCAAACCTACCTCTTCCATCGTCAAAGAGCAGCAGACGGTCAACACCGACATGGAGGATGCCACGATCCAGGTGTATGGGCGTCACGACCCCTGTATCGTGCCGCGGGCGGTACCGGTCGTCGAGAGCATGGCGGCCCTGGTCGTGCTCGACGCCTGGGCGGTGCAGGAACGCCTGCGGCCGGACTGGCAGTTGGAGCAGGGATTCAAAGTTTGAGCCTCTCGTCCGCGGAGGCTGACCATCTCAAGGGAGTGAAATATGAGAGACCAGCCCGATCCCACCTTGCAGGACATCTTTGCCGCCCGAGCCCATGTCTATCGCCACTTGAAACCGACGCCGCTCTATCGCTATCGGGGTCTCTGTGACCTGATCGGCGCCGACATCTGGGTCAAGCACGAGAATCACCAGCCGGTAGGGGCCTTCAAGGTTCGGGGCGGCCTCAACTATGTCGCCGGGCTCACGGAAGGACAACGTGCCGCGGGCCTGTTTACGGCCTCCACCGGCAACCACGGGCAGAGCATCGCCTACGCCGCCCGGGCCTTCGACAGCCAGGCCACCATTGCCGTCCCCGAGGGCTCCAACCCCGGCAAGGTTGCCGCCATGCGGGGTATGGGCGCGGAGGTGGTGTTCCACGGTCGGGACTTCGACACGGCCCGGGAATGGATCGCCGCCGAGGCCCAACGGGCAGGGGGCAATTACATCGCGCCCACCGATGCCCCCCTGATCTGCGGCGTGGGGACCTACGCCCTGGAGATCTTGGAGTCCTTACCCCAGGTCGAGACCATTGTGGTCCCGGTGGGTGCCGGTAGTGGTGTCTGCGGCGTCAGCATCGTCGCCAAGAGCATCAATCCCCAAATCCAGGTCATCGCCGCCCAATCCGCCCAGGCGCCCACCATGCCGAAGAGCTGGGCC
>JADFHU010000277.1 GCA_022567055.1 Planctomycetota bacterium | reverse complement strand
AGTGGTCGAAGCCTGTTCAAGGATGAAACAGTGGAGACCGCCACACCACTGTCGTCCGGAGACAAGGCTACCCTATTGGGGTTGGCCCGACGGACCATTGAGTACTACTTGACCCACGAGGAGGAGCCTGCGGCCCAAACACTGGGGATCCCCATTGGATCGGCGCTGCAGTCCAAACGGGCGGCTTTTGTGACCTTGACGCGCAGCACGCGGCTGCGGGGGTGCATCGGTGACATCTTGCCCAGCCAAGCCCTCTATCGGTCGGTGATGAGCAACGCGGTCAATGCGGCGGTCAATGATCGTCGTTTTGCCCGCGTGTCCCTGGTGGAGCTGTCGGGTCTGCATATCGAAATATCTGCGCTCACCGTCCCGGAGGAGATGGATTCTTATCGGGATATTCGCTTGGGCGTGGACGGTATCATCTTGCAGAAGGACAAACTGCGTGCGGTCTTCTTGCCCCAAGTGGCCCCGGAGCAAGGGTGGACACTTGAGGAGACCCTATCGCAGCTAGCTCAGAAGGCTGGCCTGGCACCAGGCCAGTGGCGACAAGACGCGACCTTCTTGACTTTCCAAGCCGAGGTATTTGGAGCTTAGGACGTGCATGACACCTGGCAGTCCGCCGGTTTTCCCACGTGTCCGTATGGGAGTCTTGCTGAATCGCGGCGAGAACCTGGCTCCCGGTCGCCCTCCAATCTTCCCTACTGCCGCCCCACAGCCTTCTCGTGAGGGAACCGCTCGGAATGGACTCCGCGTCACCTTGATTGCATCGGAGACTCAGCAACTCGACTCCTGGATATGGAAAAAAACGCACCAATTGTGTGAAATATCTGGGTTTTTGGGGGATATGAGATGAATTTCAATTCATCACGAGAATAAGGATTGATAGATATGATATTATGGGTAATAATACATTGATATTATCAGATGGTTAAGAAAATAAAATAGATTTTAAATGCCAAATGATGTTGACAATAGGAAGTCTAGGTGGTATATTGATTTCTATTGCCATATGGAGACATAGCTCTTGAGACTCTTGTCTGTCGTCCGGTATGGCAGGAAAACGAATCACGGACGATTCGGTGACTGGGCAGTAGGGAAGCTTGTTCTTTGGAAACTGAATTTGGGTGAGTATTAGCTATTCCTAAATGGTTGAGGGATCGTGTTGATGCGATGGTATTTGCCAAATGGCGTGCTGGTAATAGGTTTCTGGGCGGTCCTGTGTTTCGGGCAGACCACGGTCGCTATGTCGTTCCCACTCGGTGCTCCTGCAGTGGCCATCTCTGTCAGCGTCAGGTCCATCAAGCTTGACAGCGCCTGGTCCTTAGGAATGTATAGATCGGAGACGACATTGGACGTTCACGTCCTGGCAAACGGTCCCCATGAGGTAGGTATCTCCTTCGAAGGCTTTGCCAATCGTAATGGGTTTCGCATCCGCCGTGAGGACGTGTCTGTCGTGGTCAATGGTGTGCAGGTCGGTCCAAGGCCGGTATCGGTGACTGCTTCGACGCAGGCGACGCCGGCCAGCGGTGTCCACGTGCCGATCGATTTGGGATTTGCCGTGCGAAATATGCAGACCTACCCCGCAGGTAGGTACTACGGAGTAGTGGCATTTCAGGTCATGGCTACTCCTTAGCATGGGTTTTGTATGTTTGTGTACGTAGGTGTCGGTAGCGCCATGTAATCTTAATTTGTTTATTACCCAGGACTTATGGTGTGGTTGCTACTCGTTGAGATTATCCCCTTTAAGGGAAGGGGTCGAAAGGAGGTGTGGTGCTGAGAGAACTGGCAACGGGCAGGCGGCAGCCTGCGAAACATCTGTGGGCCCTAGCCTGCCCTACGGGTGAAAAGTGGCGGATGACGTGATCTTTGGTTAAGGGGTTGCGACCGTTGGCTGCGGATGAGGGCTTCGATGGAGTGAGGGTTGGGTAAGCCCGAAACGAAATCGGTGACATGGTTTCAATTACCCAAAACGTAGTATTGTTCAGACTCGGTGTCTGGATGATAAAGTTGAGGTTGGTCCTTGGTATCGCCATATCGGCATGACAAGGGCGTAGGTTAAGAAAGGAAAAGAAGATGTTGAAGAAAAGTCTAATCGCAATTGCTGTGTTGGCGATCGCGCTCCCTGCAATCGCCGATTTTCACGTGGACAGAGATCCCAAGGACCATTTTACAAATATAAAGGTCCACGATTGGCCAACATCGTTTTCGAAGGTGACCGTGACCACCATCGACGTGTGTCTGGACGTCGGATACTTCATCCAGATCTTGGACACAGATTGCATCAAGGTTACCCAAGACACAGGCGCCTCCAATCCTTACAAGACCTATGTGGGGTGCCTCCTGACTGATATCGAGAGTAACTTTGACGCCACGCTCAGTGCTAAGATCACTTCAAAGGGTAACTCTGTCGCCAAGGGCGAATGGAAGGTTAAGTTGGATGGTGGCAGCTCGGTCAACATTCCTGCGGGCGACAGTGATGTCGAAATCTGTGTGACCGGCAAGAAGGTTAATATCAACAAGCTGCACGGTGGCGATAGCGATGTTGTGGTTGCCGAGGTGACCCTCCAGGTGGTTCCTCAGGGCAGCACATAGTTTATGGCCTGACGCTGCAAGCACGAGTTCAACTGAGACTGTTCGGTCGCGAACTCGGAATGAATACGTCATTGAGATGGGGAGGATGGGTCAAATGACCCATTCCTCCTTTTTTTCTTTGTTCCTCGGGTTCTGGAGGTCTGGGGTCGAGGTGTTCGACGTGCACGCCCATTCTGGCGTGATGTGGTCTGTCTCTGCCCTAGGTGTGGTTGAGGGCAGCGGCAAGTCGGGCAGGGATCGGTCCCAACGATACGTCTGTGGCTGGAGGGACCCCATCGTTGAACAAGGCCCGAATGTCGTCAAGATCTGTGTGCAGGGGGAAGAGGTCGCTATGGCCCAGTTCAGTCCTGATCCCGGGATGAGGATGGCTGAGGTGCGTGTGATCGCCATGCCATTTTAAGTATTCCAGTCAATTTAGGTAACTTTATTTACTTATATGTATTAATATGAGTATAATAGAAAGAGTTAGAAATAAAATATAGTTTAATCCTACCAATTGGGGTGGTATATTGCTTGGGGGGAAGTGCAACGGCTACAAGCTTAAAGGGCGGGTTTTGTTGGCAAGTACGGATGGTAACTTGCCGAAAATGAAACAGTAACCGTTGATTAGGATGGTGATGGTGCGTAGAGAAGGTCTCTGGTCCCTTCCTAGTCTTGTAAATGCTTGGTCCGTTTAGCTTTAGGAGAGAGCCGTGAATTCTGAACACGATCGGAATGGAGTGTCGATGGGATGCCCCTATGGGGCCAAGGTCTCAGCACACCCAGAGCCCCGTGGGTCCGAGAAGAGTGCTCGGCGTGTGTGTGGAGGGAAAGCAAGGAAGTCTGCCCTGGGGGCCATCTTGGTCGGATGGTTGTTCACGCAGTCCATCCACGCGCAGTTCATGGTCCAGCCCATGATCAACGAGATTTCGGCGGTCCCGCGGGAGCGGATTAAGACCGGGATTGTTCTGCAAAACATGGGCCGGGATGAGACGAAATACGCCCGAGTCTCCGTCATCGAATTGAGGCAGACGGAATCCGGTACCTGGAACGCCATAGATCCCAACGACCCCTTGGATGCAGCTCAGCTGATCGATGTCGGGGAGCACAGGTCCTGTAAAGATTGGATTCGACTGGCGGACCTACCCAATAATGCACGGGTCGAGGTTCCCATAATGGACATGAAGCACATCCCGTTTGAAATTGTTGTGCCGGTGGGTGTGCGGGGGTTTTATACGGCAGCCATTGTGGCCAGCTTGGAGGCGCGCCCCGATCAAACGGGCGTGGTGCTGCGCTACGATTTTGTCGTACCTGTTATGATCACGATCGCAGGTGGAGCCCTTCCCAAACGAATCAGTTTGGTGGATGCAGGGCTAGAGTATGTTCCCGCGAACGGAACGGCGCCGGACAGGACTCTTGTCACCGTGGGGGTCAAAAACAATGGGGCCACTTATGGCCAGATCGTAGGGGTGGCTCAGGTGACCCAGATACTGGAAGACAACAAGACGCGGCTGGTGAAGAAGAATGTTGTCTTCGGTGCTGTGGGTATCATCCCGGGTTCCCGTCTGAAATTGGCTGAGGACATTTACAAGAACCTGCCGACGGCGACCTATCGAATCAAGGCCTCCCTTTATGTGGATGGCAGGCTGTCTAGATCGATCAGTCGGGTCGTGAACTATGTGGGACCAGGGGGCAGTGGCGGTCTGGCACGCAGGGAGGCGGCCATTCGGCTGGAGCCTCCTCAGGTCGAGATGGAGGTCTCGCCGGGGGGGGCCGGATCGGTGGTCGTGACCGTATTCAACGACGCCGATGAGCCGGTGACGATCAAGTCCTACTCTCTCGTTCCCCAGGCCCTGGCCAACAGGGCATTGGGCACTGGCGAAAAGCTCGATGACTTGTCCTGCGCCGAATGGCTCAGTATCAAGCCGTCGGAATTTATAGTGAGAGCGTTCTCCAAACGTAATCTGCGGCTTTTCCTGAGAATGCCGGACAGGCGGGGGCTGCCTCAATGGGGTTACGATCCGGGTGCGTACTATGCCAACCTCAGATTGTACGGTTTTTATGGCGATGACGCACTGGCCGGAGTCATCGATGCCCATGTCTGCGTCAAGGACAAGACCGTACGGGCGACCGCCAATGTCGCAACGAAGGGATTGAAGATTGAGGCCACGGGCGACTCCAAGTTTGATGTGGTGGCGACCTTTGAGAATCAAAGCCTCATCCATATCCAGCCCACCTGTTTGGTGGGCGTGTATCTGCTGGACGGATCCATCGGCGGTCAGCAGGTGTCTTACGACCGGCTCCAGAACGGCCAACAGGGCGATGCGATCATGCTCCCCTTTGAAAAGCGAGTTTTCAGTCGCGAGCTGGACTTTTCCACGAGAATGCCCGGTAACTACCGCGTGGACGCGTCATTCATCTTGGGTGCGGGAGCCACTGCGGTGCCTGTCACGCAGTCAAAGATCATCGAGATCTTTATTAGGCCGGATGGTGTCGAGCGCGACGTTCTGTTTCTCCAGCCATAATGGGAGTTTCGAGTTCGCATCCAGAGAGAGGGTTCCATTAGGATAGGTAAAGAGAGAAAAGACTGGTATGTTTATTTTGTTAACGTGAGCAAAGGCTTTGCCGATACAAAATGAGAGGATGTGGCCGCGGAGTGCCCTCTACCGGTGATCGAAAGGGACGTTGAATTATGGTAAGGAAACTTATCGGAACCTTCTTGGCAGGCAGTAGTCTGATAGGCTGCGTCCTGCTGGTCGCCACCGATGCGCATGCGGTGGTAGGCCGCAGAACGACGTATACGATCTCAGGCTCTGTCGGTGCGCCCGGTGTCACGCTCAGGGGATTCCCCCCGTACGTGGGGGGGGACCGTTGTCACGGATCAGAATGGCTGGTTTTCGGTTGAGGTCTACTATGACTGGAGGGGTACGATTACGCCGATCCTGGCAGGATATACCTTTCAACCCTCAAGGCGACCCATTGGACCCGTCAAAGGGCCTTCGGAGGAGAGTTTTGTCTCGAAGCTGAAGACCTTCGTGATTTCCGGGTCCGTTGGCATCGACGGCGTCGTGCTTTCGGGGTTTCACGAACCCGTCTACCCCGACAACAGAGGGGCCTATAAGGTCACCGTGGACTATGGCTGGACCGGCGTCGTGACCCCGCAGAAGGAGGGGTATGAGTTTACGCCGCCCGACAGGTCCTACGACAATGTGAGGGCCGACACCAGCCAGACCTATCGGCCCGCCAAGAGCACCTATGAAGTCTCCGGGACGATCACCATCGGTGGCAACCCCATCGCGGGGGTCGACCTTGACGGTTTTGCCGGTCCCGTAAAGACAGATCCCAGCGGTCGCTACCGGTTCAAGGTAGACCATGAGTGGTCGGCTACGGTGACGCCGCTGATGGAGGGCTATGAGTTTAGTCCGCCCAGTATCCGCCACGATCTGGTGGTCTCGGCCCAACTGGGAAATGACTTCTACGCCTCCCAGATTCAGTACAGTGTGACGGGAAACGTCGGCATCGGGGGTGTCGAAATCAAAGGATTTCGACCGGGGCGTGTCCTCTCGGGACCTGCGGGGGACTTCGCCGTCCAGGTCAACCATGGGCAAAGCATCGAGGTCACGCCCCATCTGGAGGGCTATCGCTTCACACCTCCCAAGGTTTCCCTGCCAAAGATCAAGTCGGACAAGACCATACCGCCATTCGTTGCCCAAGAGATATTCATTAAGCTCACCGGTACGGTCGCCGGTATCGAGGGGGTCGAACTGACCGGGATGCTGGACCGATACGGTCAGACGGTGTACACCGGTAGCCGTGGGACATACACCTGCGAGGTCGCCTATAATTATTCGGGCACCATGATGCTGGCAAAGGAGGGATATGAATTCGACCCGCCCGGGGTGGCGTTCAACCTTCTGATCCGGGACAAGCGCGACGTCTTCAAGGCGAAAAAAGTGAAGTATATCATTCGTGGCAATACCGGAAGGCAGCGGGACGTGTTGCTGGAGGGCTTTCCCGCCACGGTCCGCAGCGACGCGCGGGGTGACTATGAGGTGAAAGTCGAGTATGGCTTCAGCGCCACGGTGACACCCAAGAAAGAGGGGCTGCAATTCGACCCTCCCTACTACGTCTACGAGGACGTGGGCACGGCAATGCTGCAACAGGACTATGAGGCGTCGGAGAAGGAGTTCATTATCACGGGCCGAGTGACGGGTAAGGATGGCCCCATGCCCGATGTAGACATCCTGCTGGGCTTGGCTGATCCCAAGAACACGGTGACCGACGCGGAGGGACGCTACCGCATTTCCCTGCCCTATAACTGGAAAGGCAAGCTTCAGGTGGCTAAACCAGGGCACACCTTCATGCCGCTGCTCCACGAAGTGTTTGTTGGGCTCAAGAGGGACTTGACCGTCGACTTTAGGGGACAGGTCAAGATGATGAAGATTACCGATATCTTACTGGACGCTGACGGGAAGGCGTTGCCGCAGGTGATGGCGAGGGCCGACAATGGAGGCACCTCCATGCTCAGCGGTGTTGATGGCAAGTTTACCGTCGAAGTGCCCTATGGTTGGTCGGGTTCGATTTCATTCCTCAAGCCTGGTATTGAGTTTGGGGAGAGCCTCTACTTCGATGTGATCGAGGACATTGATGAGACGGTCCCGATT
>JADFHU010000276.1 GCA_022567055.1 Planctomycetota bacterium | reverse complement strand
GGGTATCGCCTTCCTGGACTATGATAACGACGGCTACAAAGACATCTTCGTTGCCAATGGGCACGTTCTGGACAACATCGCCGAACTTGACCGCTCAACAGCCTGTCCCCAAAGAAACCTGCTTCTCAGAAATCTTGGGAACGGCACCTTCGCGGATGTCACCGAGCGCGCGGGTCCGGGACTTTCGCTGCGCAAAGCCAGCCGAGCCGTGGCCATCGGCGATTATGATAACGATGGGGATATCGACATTCTGGTCACGAACTGGAATCAAACCCCCGATCTGCTGCGCAATGACGGAGGCAATCAGAACCATTGGATTCAGATCCGAGCCGTCGGCACACAGGGCAACCGCTCGGGTATCGGCGCGAAAATCAAGGTGGTCGCGGAGGGGTTGACGCAATACGGAGAGGTTCACAGTGGCGGCAGCTATCTGGCGTTCAGCGACCTTTGCGTTCATTTTGGGCTTGCCAAATCGGAAGTGGTTGATCGGGTTGAAATTCGCTGGCCTAGCGGCCAAACCGATACGGCCAAAAACCTTCCTGTCAATCGACGCTATGTGGCCATCGAGGGCAAGGGCTTGAAGGGAGACGAAAGACGATGAAGACAATGAAGGTGCTATTGCTCTTGGTTTCGTTCTTCGCAGCCACGGTACTGTTTGCTGACGACACCAACGACGTAAAAGCAGAAATCGTCTGGCAAAAAGACGAGGCGAAGATGCGTCTGATGCCCGCCGGTGCCTTTGCGATGGGGACATCGGACGCTGAGATGGATCGATTGGTCAAGGCGTTTTCGGATGATGGGGCGAAACGGGAGTGGTTTGTCACGGAAACACCGCGACACACGGTGGAAGTCTCGGCTTTCTATATCGACGTCCACGAAGTCACGGTCGGACAGTATCGAAAATTTGTCGCGGCCACGGGCCACCCACCACCGGATTGGTCAAAAGTTTCTGAATACGCTCCAACGACGGACCATCCGGTTATCTTCGTGAGTTGGTTCGATGCCATGGCTTACGCGACATGGGCAGGCAAGCGCCTGCCCACAGAAGCCGAGTGGGAGTATGCCGCTCGTGGAGGACTCGTGGGCAAGGCATTTCCCTGGGGCGATGCCATCGATGCCACGAAGGCGAATCACGGCCAGCAGGTCGGTCGCACGTCGCCCGTGCGTTCCTATCCCGCCAACGGCTTGGGGCTGTACGACATGGCGGGGAATGTCTGGGAGTGGTGTTTGGACGCGTACGAGAAAGATTTCTACCGCCACAGTCCGAAGAAAAATCCCTTTGCCGGCGGCGTCCTCCATGAGGTGGTGAAGAATCTTACCAAAGTCGACAAGAATAAAGTGCGCGTCATTCGCGGCGGGAGTTGGTACAGCCATCAGGGACCGCTACGAGTAGCCAGCCGCGGCAACTATTATCCACCGTACGCAATGTACAACATCGGCTTTCGTTGTGTCAAACCGGTTGATGAAATGGAGCGCAAATCGAAGTAGCCCGAAATTCCGACGGGTGTTTTGTGCTTCTTAATCAAGCGGAATAGGGCTTGGAAGACAGATTAAAATCAGCGATAATTGACGAGTTCTCGTACACAAAAGTCCAAGATGTCGTGACGAATAGCACGGGTAATCACGTATATAACTCGAGGCCGGGTCGTCCTATAATAATGGTAGTTTGTGCTCGAACTATGACGTATCTGTTCTCATTCTGCTGCGCAAGTAGCCCACGTAGCTTACAGTCAATATAATGCATTAAAACACCATTTACACAGCAATAGGAGAATTTGGTTATGAAAACCACAGAGAGATTTTTCACAGCGTGCACAGTATGCTTTATCATAGGTCTATTGTGTACATCCTACAGCAACGCCCAGATCGACCCAGGATCCATTGTGGGGCTCTGGCTTTTTGACGAAGGTCCAGGCACTATCGCCAAGGACAGCTCCGGACTTGGCTACGATGCCGATCTCCAGGCAAATCCTATGTGGGTGCAGGGAAAACGCGGTCAGGCCCTTGAGTTCCAAGGTGGGAGCTATCTTGAGATCCGTAATTCAGCGGAAAACCTGGCCTTCGGCGGAGCCGAGCCCTTCAGTATCACCGCCTGGGTAAAGAATCAGGGCGGAGGCACTCTCATGGGCAAGTTTAACGGCGGCATCATAGGCGCCTATATCGTCGTAATCGGCGGAGGCGGCACCGTCAATTTTCACAGAGAAACGGCACCCTGGTCATTTTCCGGCAGCAAGACCCTGCCCAACAATGACTTCGGTCATGTGGCAGTCACCTACGACGGTATTGACATGAAGATCTATGTCAATGGTGAATTCGATACCCTACAGGCCCGCGGTCCTCAGAATACGGATACCGTTACGCCGGTTTTCATTGGGGCCCGGATGACAGGTGGCGCACCCAGCAATTTCTTTAGCGGCGTGCTCGACGAGGTCGCGCTCTTCAATGTGGCCCTTACAGAGGAACAAATCAGGGTTGTCATGGACGGGCTGACCTCGTCTACGGCCAGTTCTCCCCTTCCTGAGGATGAAACAATAGATGTGCCACGCGATGCCAGCCTCGGCTGGAAAGGCACGGACACGGCCGCCACGCATAATGTCTACTTCGGCATGAATTGGGATGATGTCAACGCAGCGAGCCCGGATGCGCCGCTGGGTGTCCAGATCAGTGAGGGTCAGACTGAGACGACTTACACACCTGAGACTGTACTTGCCTATAGTGAGTCTTATTTCTGGCGTATTGATGAAGTCAATGGTGCACCTGATTTCACTGTGTTTAAGGGAAATATCTGGAGCTTCACGGTGGAGCCCTTTTCGATTCCCATCGACAACATTACGGCCACGGCCTCCAGTTCATTCGGCATTTCCGTGGCTGAGAATACCATCAACGGCTCCGGTCTGGCGGGCGATCTCCACGGCGTCTCTGCCGCCGACATGTGGATCAGCGGTGGCATCCCGGCCACGATCGACTATGCCTTCGACCGGGCCTACAAGTTGCACGAGTTGTGGATCTGGAACTCGAACCAGCTCATCGAGGCCTTCGTGGGATTCGGCGCCAAGGACGTTGTCATCGAACATTCTCTGGATGGTGAGAACTGGACCGTTCTCGACGGCGTCGGGCCCTTGGCCCAGGCGACGGGTACCGCGGGCTATGCCCACAACAATACCATCGATTTCGGCGGCGCCGTGGCCCAGCATGTCCGTCTGACTGTCAACAGTGCCCAGGGGATTGCACCTCAGGCCAGCCTGAGTGAGGTACGGTTCTACTATATTCCGGTCACCGCGCGGGAACCGCAGCCCGATGCGGGCGCCATGGCCGTCGGGGTCGAGAAGACACTCCAATGGCGGTCCGGGCGCGAGGCCGACCGACACGAACTCTATCTTGGGACGGATCTCAACAGTCTGTCTCTGGCCGGCAGCGTCAACGAGAACAGCTTCGACACGCTGGCTGTGGATCTTCAACTGGGCCAGACGTATTACTGGCGTGTCGATGAGGTCAACGACGCCATGGACCCCAGCACCTGGATGGGTGATATCTGGAGCTTTACCACCGTGGATAGTCTGGTCATCGACGACATGGAGAGCTACAGGGACGAGGAATTCCTCGAGATCTGGGCCACCTGGGTCGATGGTTTCGACGATCCCGCCAATGGCTCCCTGGTGGGCGGCGCCGCAGGTACCCCCGAGACCGACATCGTCCATGGCGGCAGACAATCCCTTCCCATGGACTATGACAATGGCGCTGCCGCTCAGTCCGAGGCGACGCGTACGTTCGACGCGCCAATGGATTGGACCAGAGCGGGCGTCACCCAATTGGTCGTCTGGTTCCATGGTGCGGCCGGCAACACCGGGCAGATGTATCTCAAGGTCAATGGGACCAAGATTCCCTACGACGGTCCAGCCGGGAACATAGCGTTGGCGGCGTGGCAGCCATGGAGTATCGACCTCGCCTCGTTGGGAATGAATCTGCAGAGTGTCCGCAGCCTGGCCGTGGGTATTGAAGGCAACGGCGCCACTGGCACTCTGTATGTCGACGATATCACGCTAGAACAGTCGGCTGCCGAGCCCATCAATGCGTGGCGGGTCTCAGCCAGCACTGATGATGCCGAAGAGCATATATTGGACGGCGGTGTCATGGAAAGCTTGACCAGCAGTGACCTGGAGCTGGGCCATGAAGGCGGTACGGCCCCTGCCAATCTCCAGACGATCGGCGTCCGATGGGTCGGTATCGCCGTGCCCAGGGGTGCGACCATCACCGAGGCATGGGTGCAGTTCAGCGCCGATGCGGTCGGCAGTGCTGACAACCATGCCCTGCCCGTATCTCTGGTGATCGCAGGTCAACTGTCCCCGAATCCTGACACGTTCGCTTCAACGGCCGGTAACATCAGTGGCAGGGCGACGACCTCTGCGCAGGTCGTGTGGGACATTCCTGAATGGATGACCGTGCACGCCATGGGTCCCGAGGAGCGTAGCCCTGACATTTCCAGTGTTATCCAGGAGATCGTCGATCAGCCCGGCTGGTCCGGCGAGGCGATCGTGCTGATCTTTGCAGACAACCCGGCCAATCCCTCCACGGGAAGACGGGAAGCCGAGTCGTTTGACGGGAGTGCCAGTGACGCAGCACTGCTCCACATCAGTTTCGAGTAGAATCGCGTTGGCAGACACCTGGTACCACGGCCAACGATGACACTGTGCGGTCATGCAGACGGACCGTTCGAGTTGAGTGGGTGTCGGCCAGGATCGCGAAGGTAGAATTTCGTTTGGGGCCTATACCGATCTCCAGGTATAGGCCCCTCTCTTAGGGACCGGCAGACACCTGACAGAGGGAGTTCGGGCATGGGCAAAGAACCTAGCCGACAGAGGCATGCCTTCATCCTACTCTTTCTCTCAACGGTCGCTGCCTGCCGGGGGCAAGGCGACCTGGTCTTTGAAAACTGAAGCCGCCTTGGACCTACCCCGTGTCCTGTTTGCGGTGCAGCGTGGTCCCAGAGGCCCCCTGCTGATGCCCAAGACCGGCTTTGCCGTGCACTTTGCGTTCCTGGACACCGGCGTCTCGGGAATTCTCATGTCACGGGAGACCGCGACGCAACTTGCGATGACCATCGATCGCCGGGCCCGCTTTGTCGACGTGGGAGTGGGCGGGGCCGAGCATTTAGGAGTGTCCGAACCGCTCTATCTGGGCTTGGCCAACATCCATACCGAGAATCCGCAGGACCCCCGTGCCCACCGCATGGTGGGGCGGGCACGATTCCAGATCAAGGCCTCCCAGGGCGGGCTGCTCAGCCCGGCGGTCGACATCATCGGCATGCCCGCTCTGAAGGGCAAGATCGTGGTATTGGCCACTGCGGCCACCAACAAGCTGGGCTACTGCGCCGCCACACTCTTGCCGCCGGGGGCACCCGGCATACCGGCCATTCACATGGCAGTGGGTCTCCGTTTTCAACGGTTCAGCAATCCACGGAATCCCGAGAACATTCCTCCGCTGCCCGTGATGGCACCGAATCCGGTGATCGATAACATCGTCTTGCACCATCATGGCAAGAACTCGCGGGCGACTTGGCTTTTGGATACCGGCGGCACCATTAGGGATCGGCCGCTTGCTGACTGATCAATTCGAAGGCCATGTCCCATCCGGCACCCACTTGCCGGCTGCCAAGCACCAGTTCACCCACAAAGGGTGGCCAAGGGCCGGGGATACCGGTTTCGAATGAACCAGCATGCGTCACGATGACAGCAGGGCTCAATTGGCTCGGCCGCCGCGTCAGCCAGGCCCATGGGTGAGACAGTTGCGCCGTTTCCTCATAGAGGGCAGAAAGAGCGATCCAGTATCGGGTATGGGGACTCTCATCAGGCGTGAACCACTGATCCTGTGGGAGCATGGCAATGAACTCGAACACGGCCTCATCCTCTGTCTGACCCAGCGCATCGGGAATCAGACCGGAGTAGGCCCAAACCCAATGCGGCAGGGTCTTTTCCCACATGAGCACATCGGGACTCCCTAGGCCCTGTCTGTCCGACCAGATACTGGCATGGAACGCGACGGGAGGTTGCACCGGCATGCTCGACACCGTCCAGCCCTCAAAGACACCCCACCAGCGGAATCCTCGGATAGCCTGCGGGCTCGACGCCGTCCAGTCATCCACGACCAGCGGCCCCTGGGTCCAGGAGGTGTCGATCTTCTGTCCACTGATCCGACCCTGAACGGAATCTACGGCCCTGGCCGGCTGCCGCCATACGCTGGTCAGTTGGTGCGTCGGGGGGACAGGGGCCAGATCAAGCGGCGTCGGGTATTCTGCGTGGATCGTCACACGATAGTCTTCAACCTCACCATCTGCCGCCGGACCCGAATGCCAGAGACCCCCGACCGTGTTGAAGCGAATGCGCGCGTAGCTCTCCCCGGCACCACTGGCGGCGGGGACATTGAAGGACAAGACGTTCTCCCCGGGGCTAACGAACTGATCCCCCAGGATCTGTTCCCCCGGATCATCCCAGTCTCCGTCGAGATTCAGATCGAGCCAGCCATTGACAAACCCTTGAGTGGAGGCAGTCACTGTCACGCGTGCGGAGTGATTCCTCCTCAGCATCCCCAAGAAAGAGACGCCGTCGTCCAACGAATCCCCTGTGGCGGCAGCGCCCGGTTGGCCATCTGATTCGTTGCTGACCCCCTGGCCCAAGTGAACACCAGCCACAATGGTATGACGCGCGCCGTTGCTGACTTGGTAGACACCGTAGGACGTTGGGGCATCACCAAAATCCCACTGGGCATTCGATGCCGTGCAGGCGGCACAAGAGGATCCATCACCCCGATAGCTGAACCCTGAGGTACAAGTCCCGGTATCCGTCATATAACACTGCCCTTGCGCACTATTACAGCAGGCGCCCGACACAGTGGGGGGATCGTCACCAGGGTCGCCACCGGGATCGTCGCTGGAATCGTCACCGGGATCAACGGCTCCTTTGAGAATGGTTTCATGGGCTAGCCAACGATAAAGCATCAGATTTCGACCGCTTGCACTGACGAATACCCATGCGGGATTATAATTATGGGCCCTATAAGAACGACTTTGTTCAACGCTTCCCTCTCGCAGAATAATGTCGTCTCCCGAATTAAAACCGTTTTCGACAATGAAATTGGTCTCATCGCGCAAGGTCGGCATATCCCTTGGCAAGGGTGGTGAACTCGAATCGCTCCAAGCCGGCGTGGTCCATCCCATGGAAATGTCGTAACTGATGGTCCCCGAAGAATCGA
>JADFHU010000275.1 GCA_022567055.1 Planctomycetota bacterium | reverse complement strand
GTTTTTTGCGCGCGTTGCGGCCCGAAGCCGTAAATCCGCTCGCGCCCAAGCCGCCCCACTTCGAGGCCAAGGCCAAGGCGTGCATCTTTATTTTTATGGCGGGCGCGCCCAGCCAACTCGAACTTTTCGATCCCAAGCCCAAGCTCGCTGAATTGCACGGTCAGAAGCTCCCCGATTCGCTGATAGACAAGGTGCGTTTCGCCTTTATCCAGAAAGAAGAGGCTGTGCTCATGGGTGGCTACCGCGAATTCAAGCGGCACGGCCAGTGCGGCATGGAACTGTCTGATCTCATCCCCTACATCGGGGAGCATGCCGACGACATCTGCCTGGTCCGCAGCATGCACTCCGAGGCCTTCAACCACCACCCGGGCCAACTGATGATGAACACGGGCGTGCCCATGTTCGGGCGGCCCTGCATCGGCTCGTGGCTGAATTATGGCCTGGGCAGCGTGTCGCAGGACCTGCCGGGCTATGTCGTGCTCACCTCGGGCCGGGGTACGAGCGGCGGCACCTCGAACTGGACCAGCGGGTTTCTGCCTTCGACCTACGAGGGCGTGCTCTTCCGCAACCAGGGCGAGCCCATCCTACACCTCAGCAATCCAGCGGACATGCCCCACGACTGCCAGCGGCGCGGGCTCGATGTCACCCGTGATTTGAACCAGCTGCACCATGAGGCGACGCTCGACCCGGAAATCCTTTCGCGCATCGCGTCCTACGAACTGGCCTACCGCATGCAGTCCGCCGCCCCCGACCTCATCGACCTTGCCGATGAAAGCGAAGCCACGCTGGAAAAATATGGCGTCAACCGCGAAGAAGGCGCATGGAAGGCATTTCGAAACGGGGGCGGCGACGAATTCAAGTCCTTCGCCTCCAACTGTCTATTGGCGCGGCGTCTGGTCGAACGGGGCGTGCGCTACATCAACATTTACCATGCCACCTGGGACCACCACCAGGACATGGACAAGCGCATCCAGTTCAACAGCCTCATGGCCGACCAACCCATCGGGGCGCTGCTCGGGGATCTGAAGAACCGCGGCCTGCTCGATTCCACCGTGGTGATCTGGGGCAGCGAATTCGGACGGACGCCGCTGGGTGAAAACCGCAAGGGACGCGCAGCGAACACCGGCCGCGACCATCACCCCTTCGCCTTCTCGATGTGGGCGGCGGGCGGCGGCGTCAAAGGCGGACAGGTCATCGGCAAGACCGATGACATCGGCTGGAATATCGAAGAAGACCCCGTCCACATCAACGATTTCCACGCCACGCTCCTGCATCTCTTCGGTCTCGATCACCTCAAACTGACGCACCGCCACCAGGGTCGTGACTTCCGCCTGACCGACGTCGCCGGCAAGGTGGTAGAAAAAATGCTTGCCTGAGCAATGACTTGAACGGATGGGCCGTCCATTCAGAGCCGACTCGGGTTTTGCCAGGTTCAGTCCCGGGTCACACTCGTGATCGTTGTCGTTGTCGTAATCGTAATCGAAACAGTGAAATGGGATTAGGGGTATCGATTACGACAACGACAACCGCTGCGCTGATCACGACCACGAGGCATAGGTACACGGACTGGCACCTATGCGAGGACGGTTTTGAACCAGGCCAAAATTTTCAGGGAAACCTGTAAGGAATTCATGCCTCCCGACGACTCATTATCAAAGCTCTCCAGAAGACACTCGTACGAGCGGCGTCGCGACCAGGAGAACTGACCTTTTTCACTGGATGAACAGGGGGCCGGTACGCGCGGGTGGCGCGAGCCTGGCCCAGAATCGTTGATTGGTTGAGTGATCAATCAGAATTGTTGTTTCTCAATATGAAAGAAAGGTGGTAGCACAATGAATGCAAGACGATGGACGCGATTATGTGGAATGTGCCTGGCGTTGGCCCTCTCAGCCCCGCTGCAGGCGAACAATCACTTGGCCAAGGTGGTCGTCGAGGTAGAGAACCTGGTGCCCGACGGCGGCGTCTACCTGACGCCGGTCTGGGTGGGCTTTCATGACGGCAAATTCGACCTCTTTGACGTGGGCGGCCTGGCCACTACGGGTCTGGAGCGTATCGCCGAGGACGGCGATGCCGGCCCGCTCCGGGGCGAATTCGCCGCCGCTTCCCCCCAGGGACTGGATGGTGTGATCCTCTCGCCCGGCGGTTTCCCGGGCGCGCCGGTCTATGATCCAGGTGAACGCAGCAGCGCCGAGTTCATGCTCGACCCGACGTATCATCGCTACATGAGCTTCGCCAGCATGATCATCCCCTCCAATGATGCCTTCATCGGCAATCACAATCCCTGGGCCATCGAGCTATTCGATGCGGCCGGCAACTTCACGGGCAAGAAGATCGTCACGGTGCTCGGCTCCATGGTCTGGGACTCCGGGACGGAGTGGAACACCGAGATGGACGCGGCGTTCCTCAACCAAAGCGCCGGCAACACCGGTGTAACCACTATGGCCCCGATCATGCCCCATCCCGGGTTTCTCGGGTCCTACGGCAACCCCGGTAGTGCTTGGATGATCCTGGGCAGCACCAACGCCGCCGGCACGGTGATCGATCCGGTGGGCGGTGACTTCTCGCTGCCCAACGCCGTCGTGGCGCGCATTACCATCGATTGGGTCCCGGATCCACCCCAGGCACCGGATCCAGCGCCGACACCCGGTGGCGGCGTTGGTGGCGGTGGGCAACCATAGTAATGAGGCAACACGGCTCCTTAGGCAGGCTCAGGGCGTGCCCTAGGCCTGCCTAAGGCAAGTCTGCAATTGCACCGTCACAGGGACCCGGCCACTGTGCCGGGTCCAATCATTTCTAGTGAGCTGGGCCTGGCCGGAGGACTGCAGCGTCACGAACACCTCAACAGGTGGGCCCGAACACGCACGCGTCTCCTTGGGTTTCCTGCCGGCCCTTCCCCCTTGTCGTGATGCCCTAGCAGGCGCAACGTCCCCCTACCCAGACAGCAGAGGATTCGGCTGGCACCGAATCTGAGAATGATCGGGAAGCGCCTGTAACAAATTTCAGGTTAAGTCCGACTCATAGTCAATGCTCTGCAAGAGATGCCATGCTCTATCTGAATACTCGATCTGGCTTCGAGCCCTTCATCTTCATTGGATGAACCCCAAAAATGCGTGGTAGCCACCTGTAGACCTTTCCGGTCTCTGCGGTGAACCAGCCCGCATTGCGGATAAACATTGGGCGAGACTTTTCGGCTTTTTCAGGTATGCTACGTGCCTGTGCTCTCACACAGGGGGCAGAACACCGCCATTTTTCCCGCCAAGTCAAGGGCGCATGACTCGTACAACCTAAGGAGTCCTAAGGAGTCGAAGAATGAACGGCAAACATCTCCTCTCTAACGTGGAAAACCTCTATGATACGCGTTGAAGCGCTTCACAAAAACTTCGGCAACCTTCGAGCCGTCGACGGAATCTCCTTCGAGGTCTCTGAAGGCGAACTGTTTGGCTTTCTCGGTCCCAATGGGGCGGGCAAGACGACCACCCTCTCCATGATCTCCGGTCTGTTGAAGCCCGATCAAGGTCGGGTCAGCGTCAATGACATCGACGTGTGGGGCTCTCCCAAAGAGGCCAAACGAATCCTCGGCCTGGTGCCTCAAGACCTCGCCCTCTATGAGACCCTCAGCGCGCGTGAGAACATCCTGTTCTGGGGCAGCCTCTATCACATCCCCAGGGCAGAACTCAAGGCGGGGATGGAACTGTGGCTCGACCGCGTGGGCCTTAAGGACCGCGCCAAGGAGCCGGTGTCCAAATTCTCGGGGGGCATGAAACGCCGGCTCAATCTGGCCATTGGCTTGGTGCACAATCCTCGCGTGCTCTTGCTGGATGAGCCCACGGTGGGGATCGATCCCCAGGCCCGCCACAAGATCCTCGATCTCATTCGAGCCATCGCCCAGGAAGGTACGACGATTCTCTTCACCACCCACCACCTCGAAGAGGCGGAAGCACTCTGCGATCGCATCGCAATCATAGACCATGGCAAGATCCTGCAAACCGGCTCCGTGTCGGAGCTGGCCCAAGTAGTAGGAGACGGCGACATCGTGACCCTGCACGGCGCGTTTACCGCCGCGCAACTAAAAACGGTCCTCAAGAATGAAAAGATGACTGTTCTCAATGCGGCGGAACAGTCCGCCACCCTCAGCCTGCATCAGGACGGGATCAACCTCGCGACCTTGCTGCAGAAACTGGGCGCGGGGGGTCTCGAGGTCACGGATGTGTCCATGCAAAAGCCCAATCTGGAAAGCGTGTTCCTGAAGCTGACGGGAAGAGAGTTACGCGATTGAGTAGAAGTCATCCCAAGACCTGTTTTGTAACGAGATTGAGCGAAAAGGCCGTGGTCAAGGCGGAGGTGGGAAAGGCTCGGAGGCGTACTGAAGTACGTCGAGAACGCATTTTCCGATCGGAGATCGGGCCCCAAAAAACGGTGTCGCCGACAACGCCGATCCACAGACTTTGCAGCCAATCGCAGTCGAAAGAGGTCTTGGGGTGACTTCTAATGTCTGGACATTGCTCAAGAAGGATCTGCTGCGCGATAGCAAGCAGCCCTGGGTCCTCATCATCTTCATGCTCATCCCGGTACTCACGGCGGTGATCATGTCTCTGGTCTTTGCGCCCCAAGGCGACATCCAAAAAAACATCACGATTCACTTGGCCCTGCTCGATCGGGATGACGACTTCCTGTCGGGCATGCTGCGATCGATCTCCAACCAGGGGGACGCGACCCAGAACCTGCGACTTCATTTTGTCGACACGGAAGAGGCGGGTATCAAGCTGGTCGAGAAACGAAAGGTGTCCGCCTTCGTCGTTCTTCCCGAAGACCTGACCGTCGATCTGCTGGACGGCAACACGACGACCTTGACACTGTACAAGAATCCCGCCCAGACCATCCTGCCCACCATCGTAGAGGAGGGGCTCAATGTCCTCTGTATCGGAGTCGACCAGGCGCTGAAACTCCTGCAGCCGGAGATGAAGATCATTCGCGACATGGTCGACCGGGACCGCATGCCGGACGCATTTGAGGCGGCAAAGGTGGCCTCGAGTTTGGTGAATCGCCTCAGGACGGTCGAGCCCTACCTCTTTCCCCCCCTGATTCAGTTTGAAACAGTAGAGGCATCCAAATACATAGCAGATGTGAACCTCGTGCCGGCGGCACCGGAGGATCCAAACTCGTGAAAGACATATTCGAATTCATGTTTCCCGGCCTAATGTTGATGTGGGTCTGTTTCATCGGCAACGCCCTCTTCGCAGACATCTTCGAGGAGTACAAGTCCAACACCCTGGCACGCATGATCGGTAGCGGCATGACCCTATGGGAATTCCTTGTCTCCAAAGTCTTGCGGGGCATGGTGGTCTGCTGGATCTGCGAACTGCTCTTGATTGTGTTTACGGGAATCGTGTTTGACGTGGGGTGGCGGAATCCCCTCATGCTGCTGATGCTCTTGACCTCGTTCAACCTCTTCCTGATGGGACTGCTGGCCCTGGTGTACGGCCATGCCAAATCGACCGACCTGGCGAACGGGATCCTCGTTTTCGTGTTTTTGTTCTCGGCCATGTTGGGGGGCAGTTTTGTACGCTTCCAGGATCTTCCGCCGGCCTTACAGGCGGTCGGGCAATGGACCATGATTCGCCTGGGCAGCTACGGTATTGAGAGCCTCTTTCAGTCCAGACCGCCGTGGGAGGCGATCCGTCCGAGTCTCATCCTAAGCGCCATGGGGCTATTCTTACTGGGGCTGGGTATCCGGGTCATCCGCAAGCGCTTCGAGTCCGGGAATGTGGCATGAACATCTGGCGTATTGCAGTGAATGATGTGCGAGTCGTACTGAAAGACCGTATGATCCTGGTCTGGTGGTTGGCCATGCCGCTGGCCTTTGTGTTCATGTTCAGCTTCATCGTCAAGGATCAATCGCAGAACGCGACTTGGTTGCCGGTGTTCAAGCTGGACGATCACCCGCTGGCCACGCTCTTTGTGGATCAGCTCCGCGCCGAGAAATATTGGATCGACGAGAAGCCGGCCGAAGATCAGCGTTGGATCCGCGACTGGTCACGGGCCTTGATCATTCCCGAGCACTTCTCACAAGACATCCTTGCGGGTCGACGCGTCGACTTGACCCTGACCAAGGGCAGGGTAAAACCCGAAATAATCCTGGCCGCCCAGACCCTCCTGGTCCGTGCCCTGATCAAATTCAACGGCGCAGTGGCAGCCATCGATCTGTCGGAACGGGGTTGGTCGCCAGAGAGCGAGCGCGAGTTGGCGGCCGAACTGGCCAAACCGGCCCTGCTCACCGTCGAGAGTCGACAGCATTTCTCCCTGCGCCCACCCCCCAGCGGCTTCGCCTTCACCCTGCCCGCCTATCTCGTCATGTTCCTCATGATGAATACCATCATGTATGGCGGTACCACGTTGATCGAGGAGCGCAAGGACCATCGTATCAGTCGCCTGATGGCCGCACCGGTCACGGCAGTCGACGTCTTCCTGGGCAAGATGCTGGGGCGCATGCTGCAGCCCATGCTCCAAGGGGGCTTGATGCTCATCGCGGGCGTGACACTCTTTGGCATCCACCTGGGAGATCATCCGCTGGCACTGGTTCCCGTCATTCTCAGCCTCTCCTTCTTCTGCGGCGCCATCGGGCTGCTATTCGGTGTCATCTTCAACAGCGAGCAGCAGGTCATGGGCGTAGGTATCTTGACAATCATGCTCTTGGCCCCCTTGGGCGGCTGCTGGTGGCCCTTGGAAGTCACACCGGAGATCTTCAAGACCATTGCCCTCTTCACGCCCACCTACTGGGCCATCCAGGGGATCCACGACGTCATGTCCTTCGGCAAGTCCTGGGCGGCCGTCCTACCCGAATGCGGTGTTTTGGTGGGCTTCGGCCTGGTGTTCACCGCCATCGCAGTGCCCTTGTTTCATCGGAGTCCTTGAGGGGTGGTGGATAGGCTTGAGCACATCTTGGAGAATAGGATTACCCCAGCGTAGGATTGTGCCTCTCGCGGAGATCGCCGGGGACGCAGAGAAAATAGAGATTGATTGCACCACAGAGGGGTACAGAGAAGCGCAGAGGTCAAAGGTACCGAAGGTAGAGAAGATCCAATAGGACTCGTCTGATCACATGGTGGGGAGCTTTTGTCGCAGTGGATCGCCCCTCCTCGCGAGCGCAGCGTGGTAGTCTTCAAAGCATTTGCCTCTCGCAAAGCCGCAAGGAACGCAATGAAGGAAATAGACCCACTGATTCTGATGTGGCGGAATCTGGGACCAAGGTCCGAGGCCTA
>JADFHU010000274.1 GCA_022567055.1 Planctomycetota bacterium | reverse complement strand
GTCCCTGCCGCCAGTCTGCAGAACATTGCCGTCGGCTTTCCCGAGGCCGACGTGAAGAAGGGCGAGAGGCTCGTCAATACGATGGAGTGCGTCAAGTGTCACAACCTACCCGGCGCGGTGGCCGTCAAGGATGTGGGTCCCGACCTGAGCTATACAGGCGCCATCTTCCGTCTCGATTACCTGCTGGATTCGCTCAAGCACCCGAATCAGGTCGTCGTCCCGGCACCGGGTTACTTCACGCCTGCGACGGGGCTATCCACCATGCCCGAATACCCGGAGGAAGTCACGGAGCATGACTTCCGGGACATGGCAGCCTACTTGAGGACGCTCCAATGAACCCATCCATCGAGCCCTACAAGATCTTGGGCGCTTGTTTTCGGCAGCCAACGCCCGATCTATTCGCGGCCCTTCAAGAGCTGGAGCTTTTTCGGGAGTCCCTGCAGAGCTGCTCCCTCGAGGCACTGCGGAGAGAGTACGCCCTGCTGTTCTCTCTGACGGTGGGCGGGGGCATTGCGATGAACGAGATCGAGTATGTAAATACGCACGGCTTTAACAAGACCCAACTCTTGGCGGATATCTCGGGTTTCTACCAGGCCTTCGGCATGCAGGTCGCGGCGGGAGAACGGGTCGATTTCGTCGGGGTGGAGATGGAGTTCATGCACTGGCTGCTCACCAAAGAGAGGTACGCCCTGGATCGGAACGAAGAGAGCAACGCCCAGGTATGCGGCGACGCGGCGCAGGCCTTTCTGAAGGAGCATGCGGGGTGTTGGGTCCCCTCGGTGGGGAGGCGCCTCTTGCAGGAGACACGCCTGGACTTCTATCGAAACGTGGGCCAGGCCTTGGTCGATTTCCTCGATTCTGAATGCCAACGTCTGGAGGTCGAGCCTGCGGTCATGGCGCTCACGCCCTCCGCGCCCGGTCCTATTACGGATGAGCACGAGTGTCCCTGTGGGTTATGAGGTGCGTGGCGGCCAACATACTCGATCCGTGGCAGGGTATCTCTGGGTGCAGGTTGCCGCACGCTGCTAGCGTAGGAAGGGGTCAATGAGTGATCGGCAGATACAGACGAGGGTCATTACACGGGCGTTTCCCTTCATCGTTCTCATAGGGCTCCTTGTCTACCTCACCTACACGCCGCAGGCCGAACCTGAAGTCTTCGACACCATCCTCTCCCACCGCAACCTCGGCCTGGCCTATTTGCAAGAGAACCGCCTCGAGGCGGCTCAAGCGGAGTTTACCCACTTGATCCAGGCCCTGCCCTGCGATCCCCTGGGCTATGCCAATCTCGGCCTGACCTATCTGCGCGACGACGACCCCGAGCGGGCCCTGGTCCCCGTCGAAAAGGCCCTGATCCTCGATCCGGAGAATATCGCGGTGCGTCTGATCCTGGCGGAGATCTACTTGGCCCAAGGATTGGACGACCAGGCTCGCGAGGAACTCATCCGCGTGGTGGAGCAGGCGCCCCGGCATCTGATGGCCCAGTACAAACTGGTCGAACTCTATGCCCGGGCCCAGGATGACGCGGAACGGCAAGAGGGCATGGTCCGCCACCTGCAGGCCATTGTAGACGCCTCGCCCGGCAATGTCGCGGCGCGTATCCGACTGCTCCAGATCCTGCTGGAGCAAGGTCAAAACGCAGAGGCGGGCGACCATCTGGAGACCCTCCGACTCCAGGTGCCGACCTTGCCCAAGCAGGCGGCCGACTATCTACAACAGGCGCTGGACCGGCTGAGCGAGTCCAAGATCAAGCAGGCCAAGACGGCCGCCCTGATCTTTCACAACCTGATGCGCCCGACCTCGGTCTACCGCGGCGGCATCGCCGAACTGGAGGAGGGCGGCGGTTTGGTGGGGTCCCCGGTGCGGACCTTCGGCGAGGTCGTCCGCAAGGTCCTGGAGACCAAGACCTCCATCCTGGATCGGGTCCAGTTCGATGAGGCCGAATCAGACTGGGGCCTGGAGCAACAGGCCCAGCGCGTCGATGCCCTAGAGAGCCTCGATTACGACAATGGGGCCGTTACTGGACTAGGTGAATCATCGCATGCATATAGGAAATAACCAAGAGCTGTCGGAGATGCTGATCCGGGTACGAACCGGTCAGTTCGATCTGCTCATTACAGCGGAGCCGGATCAATCCCTGAGGATCGACTGTGAGGGGCGCTGGCTCTCGCTCCGCCACGGGTCAACCATCTATCGCCGCCTCATGGATGGTTCGGTCGTGCGCTACCGGCACATGAGGGACAAGCCTCGACCTGTCGAGACGGCCGAGTCCGTCCATGGCCTGGCGCAGGAACTGGCAGGGCAGTTCATCGACTACTTGAGGCAGGATGCCCCGGAGGTCGAGCTGCGCGGTCATCTAACCGATCGTGAGCGCGTCATAGGCAGGCTCGAGTGGGTGCAGACGTGGACCGATCGTCGCTGGGCCGAGTGGTCCGCTCAATTTGAGGCAGCGTATCCCGAACCGGTCGTTATCCTGCCGCCCGATCGTTATCAGGATCTGGTGATCCAGCCGGCCTTGGGGTGTCCCCATGGAGAGTGTTCCTTCTGTGCGTTCTATCGAGACCGGGCCTTTCGTATCCTCTCCGACCCCGAGTTTGAGCGTCACCTGGAGGGGATTCAGATGTTGCTGGGACCGTCCATCGGTCTTCGTGATGGGATCTTCCTCGGTTCCGCCAACGCCCTCGCCATACCGCAGCCCACTCTCATCCACCGGCTGAGATGGATAGCGGAACAGGTGGGTCCGCGGAAGCGTCAGGTGGCTGCCTTCTGGGACCCTGATCACAGTCCCACGCGCACGGCGGCGGATTGGGGTGACCTGAAGGCGCAGGGCTTGGCGGCTGTTTATGCCGGTCTGGAAACGGGCTTGCCGGCCTTGCGCAAGAAGTTGGGAAAATCGGATCGGATCGAAGATTTCAAGGAGGCGGTCCGCATCCACAGACAGAGTGACATGCGGCTGGGCGTCATCGTCTTGGTGGGCGCCGGCGGAGAGGCCTTCCGTGAGGCGCACCGAACGGCCACAGTGCAATTGCTGGAGTCCCTGACGTGGACGCGTGCGGACTGGATCTATCTCTCGCCCCTCTCCGGGGGATTACCGCAGGACCACTTGCAGGAGGAACTCGAATGCTTTACTCGCACCCTGAGGAACAGCGTCCCCGCGCGGGTGGCGCCCTATCACATCAACCGATTTTGTTATTTTGCATGAGCTAACACAATGACGACCGATCAGAAGCAAGCCCAACGAAACTGTGTCTACGGCCCTGCGCCTTCCCGACGACTGGGCCAGTCACTCGGAGTCGATCTGGTTCCCTACAAGACCTGCACCTATGACTGCATCTACTGCCAGCTCGACCGGACCACCCACAAGACTACAGAACGCAGCGAGTGGCTATCTCCCGACGAAATCGTGACGGAGATTCGCGAGAAATTGGATCCGGCGCCGGACTACATTACGCTGACGGGATCGGGCGAACCCACCCTCTACGCCTCGATCGGCACGCTGATCGCCGGCATCAAGGAGATCACTTCCATCCCGGTTGCCGTGTTGACCAATGGGTCTCTCCTATGGAAGCCGGACGTACGGGGATCTCTCATGCAGGCAGATTTGGTGATGCCCTCTCTCTGCGCGGGGACGGAGTACCTGTTCAAGTATGTCAATCGGGCCCACCCCAACATCACCTTCGATAAGATGATGGAGGGCCTTATTCAGTTTCGTCGCGAGTTCAGGGGCCAGTATTGGCTCGAGGTCTTCGTGTTGAGCGGCGTGACCACCGTCGAGGCCCAGGTGGAGAATCTGGCCCGCTGCATCGAGCGGATTAACCCAGACCGGGTCCAGGTCAACACCGTCGTGCGTCCCCCCGTCGAAGGCTACGCCACGCCCGTGCCGCAGGAACGCTTGGAACAGATCGCTCGCCGACTCCACGAGACCGCCGAAGTGATTGCCGAGTACACGCCGGGCTTGCAGGTCGTACCGGGACCCGGTGCCCATCGGAAGGATATCCTGGCGCTCCTGCAGAGACGACCCTGCTCGATCGCAGACTTGGCCTGTGGACTCTCTCTCTATCCCCATGAGGTCACCAAGTATGTGGAGGAACTCAGAGACCAGGGCGCTGTGGAAGAGGCCTCACGGGATGGGCAGGTATACTATACGGGTGCGATGTAAGCACGCCCTCAAGGGCGGGGTGATTCAATCCGCGTGACGCCGGTGCCGGCCCGGAAGACGTCTATATCCTTGCCAGCGCAGACCTCCCCTGCGATGTCTTGGGTAAGATGCTAGGTTACTGGTTTGGTCATGACGTGAGCGGCCTGCTTTGGCCGACGAAATTGACATTTTACTATCCAAGAAGGTGGACGAAAACATCAGCGGCCTGGCCACATACGCCCACGTTAATGGCTCTTTCTCCTCGGATGGCCATGGTGAATCCAAATACGCCTTGACCCGACTACCCCCCCAACGTACTGTCTTTTGTATCAAAAGAACAAGACAGAGGACTACGCTGGGGCCATTCGGACAAATCCCTAAAACTCCAGGATCGTCATGACATTCAAATACGTATTCATAGCAGTTTTTCTGGGGACTGCGTTGGTGGTCAGTGCCCTGCTAGTGAATCGAGCTCGACCGCAACAGGAAACGTCGCAACCCTCGGCCGACTTCGTCCGGGCGGCCGGGAAATGTGTGGAGTGTCACCGCCGCGAAACCTCTGCCATCATCCATCAGTATGCCAAGAGCCAACATGCGGTACACAACGTCACCTGCTACGACTGTCACCGCCCCCAACCCGATCAAGCCACGATGGAACATAAGGGCTTTACGCTCGCCCAGCACCTGACGGCCAGCAACTGCCGTCAATGCCATGCCACCGAATACGACCAGTTTGTCAGGAGCCGGCATGGCGCTCCCGCCTGGGCGGCCGTGGTCGGTTCGGATGGATTCAGCGAGGAACAAATCACCTTCGCCGAGACCTATCATCCTGGAACGGTGCGACGACCGGCCAACCTGTTGGCCATTCGAGAGGGCGAGGGCGTGATGGAGATGGGGTGCATGGCCTGCCATGCCATCGGCAAACCGAACACCGATGGCAGCATCGGCACCTGCACGGCCTGTCACGCTCGTCATTCCACCTCCGTCGCACTCGCGCGACAGCCGGAAACTTGCGGACAGTGTCACATGGGTCCCGATCACTCACAACTCGAAATCTTCAACGAGTCCAAGCATGGCGTCCTCTTTGCCGCCCAAAAGGATCAGATGCGTCTCGACGCCTCCCCCAAGACCCTCAGCACGGCTGACATGTCTGTGCCGACCTGCGCGACCTGTCATATGAGCGGTCTGGAGGGCATGAATGTGACGCATGATGTCACCGAACGACTGTCCTGGTGGCTCTTCGCCCCAGTCTCCAAGAAACGCCCCAACTACCAATTGGGACAGGAGGCCATGAAAAGCCTCTGTCTCAAGTGCCACGCCCGGTCACAGGTGGAACGGTTCTACCAAGAGGCCGAAGTGGTTGTGCAGTCGACCAATAAGAAGGTCCAGGCGTCCCTCGACCTGGTGGCGGAACTCCGCGCCGAGGGCCTCCTCACACCGGAGCCTTTCGATGAACCCATTGAATTCATCGCTTTTGACCTCTGGCACTACTATGGGCGCACCGCCAAACATGGCGCCTTCATGGGGGGTGCGGACTTCGTCCAGTGGCATGGCAACTACGAACTGTTGCTCAAACGCATTGAAATCGAGGAAATCGCAGCCTCACTAAGACAAAAGGCCGCGACGAAAAGACCGTAGATGACTCTCTTCTCCCGGCATCGCCAGCTCATCGTGGAATGGTTTGCGGTGGCCAACTTTGCCTTCCTGACGCTCGACATTTACCTGGCCCATTCGGTCAATGCCTTCCACCATCGGGCCGAGTGGATCCCTTTCTATTTCTCCATGGCCGCGTCGCTCCTGTTGCTCCTCGAGTTATCGCTCAATCGAGGGCGAGTCACCGATCGAAGCAATGGTCTCGGAGTCGTGGTCGGGACCGCATCCATACTCGTCGGTGTCCTCGGGCTGCTGCTGCACCTGAACAGCAGCTTTTTCGAGCATCAGACCCTCAAGAGTCTGGTCTACACGGCGCCCTTCGCCGCGCCACTGGCCTACACGGGACTGGGACTGCTCCTCATCATGAATCGCATGGTCGAGTCGACATCAATGGAGTGGAGCCTATGGCTGATCTGTCTGGCATTGGGAGGCTTCATCGGTAATTTCGTGCTGGCCCTCTGTGACCACGCTCAGAACGGTTTTTTCGATCCGAACGAATGGATACCGGTAGCGAGTGCGGCCTTCGCCGTGGGATTCTTAGCGACAGCCCTCAGCCGCGCCTCCTCCCAGCGCTATCTCGACCTCTGCCTCGGCGTCATGCTCGTACAGGCGATGGTGGGTTTGCTCGGTTTCTATTTCCACGGCATGGCGATCACCCGCGGCACGGCACCCCATCTGTTCGAGAATCTGATCTTCGTAGCCCCGCTCTTTGCCCCCCTGCTCTTTCCCAATCTGGCCTTGCTGGCAGCCATCGGCCTCTGGGACGCTCGCTCCAAAAAGTAGAGCCCATAGGGTGTAAGTATACATCCATGGCTGCCTTATATCCGTATAACAATAGGAGTTATGTGGGAATAGTATTTGCACTGCACGCCGTGTCGGCCCCAATCGTCTCCTGTCGGTCTCCCCGTCTTTCGGCAACCCACTCCACCTCACCCCGCACCTGCTCGGCGTGTAGCAGCTTGCGCTCTCGGCCGCCCACGGTCACGTGACATCCGGTCGTCAGGACGACCGTCACAAGGACCCAACTCACGCTCACCCCCATCCGCGCCAGGCAGGTCGCAATGGACATCGCCGGGAGCGTCAGCCCCGTGTCCTACTCAATAATTCTAACTGGTTTGATTCCAACGGCTCGTGTAAGTTTCCTGGATATAGATTGAGTTTGAATTCTATTGGCATATTCGGGGGCAAGCAATGTCAAAGCTCCGCAGGCAATTACCCAGACCGACAGCAACACTACGAGTAGGAAGTCGGAGAGCCTTCGCAACCGATGTCTCCTTCCACTCTATGAAACCGCTTCACAACGCGTCCCTTGATGCGCGACGATTTGAATGACGCTGTCTGGGGGCGGCATGATATCAAGCCATACAGTAAACGGCTTGAAATATCGTGAACCGCCGCCAATCCGATTGCGGCGGACGTACAGATCCTGTGACCTCCTCTCAACGATGACTCTCCCGTCTGGCGTTCTGACCGTGACATG
>JADFHU010000273.1 GCA_022567055.1 Planctomycetota bacterium | reverse complement strand
GGCCGCTTCTCAATCGCGAATTCCTCGACGTAGAATAGCTACGCCTGTGGATTCGCTCAATCGGCGCGACCAAATCTAACGCCAATTTGCTCCCTCTAAACTGTGAATTTATTTCTGCGCGACCGCTAAGGCTCCTTCGCAATGACCAAGCGGGCGTTTCCGATGAGTGAATTGTCTCCGTTGGATCTATCCCGGGTTCTGAGCATGACCATAGGCATCGGAGTTGCTGAGAGCTCCGGTGATGGTAAGATGTACTTCGACAACATCCGAGTTGGGACGCCGATGCCATCCGCCCAGGGTCCCACCGGACCGTAGATGGACATCAAGACCTAATTCGGTATAATAGCGAATGCCGGACCAGCAAACTCGTACTCAGGCTCGATCGAGATAAGTGAATGATCTAAGGAACCGTCAAGAAATAACTTCCGCATTTGAATGCCCAATTGCACCCCATCTTTGACCGCTTCTCAATCGCGAAATCCACGACGTAGAACAGCTACGCCTGTGGTTTCGCAAAGAAAGATTGGAAGGGACAGTCTTTTAAAAGACTGTCCCCCATCCTTGTTTCTACCAAATATGGGGCACACTTGGACCTCAAATTGCACAACTTATTTCTTGACGATCCCTAAGCAGACATCAATTGTGGGACGTGAAGCGGCATCGCGAAACGTTGACTGTTTCACAGCACCAGTGCATTTACTTTCTCAATCGTTTCATTTATGGTGACTGGAACGGCGTGCTGCTACGCCGTGGTGATTGAGAATGTCGCTGACGAGTGAGTCCGCGCTGCCCTATCCGCATCACCGGGGACGATGGCTCGGGTGTGAGCCCATCATGCAGCCTAGTCGCTGATCCGGCAATCGTAAGCATCTATTGATTCCAGAGGTTTGACTCTTTGCCCGAATCGCGATTTTTTCAATGTTCTCGGCGAGAATTCCAGCAGTTCCCTCGGATTGCTCTTAGAACCACCCAAATCGCCACAGGAAGTCAGATATTCCCGCGGGCCGTTAAGGTGGTATAATAGTTGGCAGGTTTCGGCCAAGCGAATTCGTAATCCGGGCTCGATCGAGATGAATGAACGATCTAAGCACAAATAGGAGAAATCCCATGAGTCGCCCACCATTCACTAGCCACAAGCCTAACCGCAGAGCGTTCACATTGATCGAGCTTTTGGTGGTCATCGCCATCATCGCAGTTCTAATGGCGGTTTTGATGCCGGCGCTACAGCGAGTCAGAAAGCAGGCGCAGGCCGCCGCCTGCCAGTCAAACCTCCACCAGTGGGGAAGCTCGGCAATGATGTATGCCACCGAACACGACGATAAGGTGTGGACGATCCCGCGCGGACAGGGAGAATGGATGGAAGTGTTACGCAAATACTACTTGGACGTAGACAAGATTCGCCTCTGTCCGGCGGCGACGCGGCCCTGTCAGGACACGGACGGCACGGAGGCGCGCGGCAGTGTCGATACCATGTGGGGCCGCCCGGACGAGCAAACCGAGTGGGGCGGCAGACAAAGGGGATACTGGGGCAGCTATGGACATAATCGATGGGTCGAGCAGAGGTTCACCCCCGATGATACTCGGTTTTGGGAGAGATTCTTCGTGAAAGGTGCACAGAATGTGCCGGTCTTTGCCGATAGTGCTTTTGCCCACGCCCTGCCGCGGCAGGCAGACCTCATTCCACCGAAGCCCTTGGTTTTGTTTTCCGACATCCCGGTAGATGCTGGAGGTCGTCAGATCTGGCGGTTTTGCATCGACCGACACAATGGAACCATCAACACCTGTTTCCTGGACGGCTCGGTTCGAAGAGTACGCCTACATGATTTGTGGAACTTGAAGTGGCATCGCGAGTGGATTCCTCAGCATTATACCAAGGCAGATATTCCCTGGTCGAAGTAAGGAGAACTATGATGTTCAAACGAAAAGCATTCACCTTGATAGAACTCTTGGTTGTCATTGCTATTATTGCGGTGCTGATGGGGATATTGATGCCTGCTTTGCAGCGGGTGAGGAAACAGGCCAAGGGTGTTGTTTGCAGAAGTAACTTGAAACAAATCGGCATGGCAGCGGGTTTATATGCCGAGGACCACGATTTGGTCATCCCACGCTCGTCGGGCTGGTCAACCATCACCGAGATGAGGCCATGGTTCCAGTGTTTTATGCCTTTTTTGGCAGAGAAGCCTATCGCTGATGACTACCGTACCGTCAAGATGTTTCGCTGTCCCAGCTATCCTGACAAAGAACAAACCCTAGGTTACGTTGTCAACGGCTGGCCCGATAGGGAGGGTGGCCCGTCCTGGCATACCAGCAGGCTGACTGAGTGCGAACATCCGGCCACGACCATTTACCTGGCCGACAACGAGGACGGCCATTGGCGGACCATCATCAGAAAGGCGACCGACCGTGATCTCACCCGAAACGATGTATGGACTGAAACGCATCTGCCCGATTCTGACAGTCAAGACATCACCAGAGGCAGACGGGTCGCAAGGGCTCGACACAGACATGGTTGCAATGTGCTACTTCTTGACTGGCACGTCGAATGGATGGCTGCTGAAGAGATCACCGTGAATATGTGGAAATTTAAGCAGTAAGGGACCGGTATTCCTAAAGGAGAAAGTAGGATGAAATGGTCAATGCTCATTACCATGATCGCTTGCCTGCTTCACAGCAGTTCGGTCTGGGCAGACGCTCCAAGATTCATCATTGATTCCCATTACCATGCCCGAGGCACACAGGCATGGGTCAAACAAACGGTTGAAACTTACCGAAAAAACAATGCCATGTGCTGTGCGTTAACATGGATCAAAGATATCGAAACTGTGAAAGAGGCCGTAAAGAAGTACCCCGATGTTTTCATCGGTTTTGGTAGGGTAGACCTCGATAATCCCAACGCGGTGCGTGAAGTGCAGCAGTTTCATGAAGCGGGTTTTGTCGGCATGAAATTCCACAGTCCCCGACACAACTACGATAACCCCATCTATTTCCAGGTTTACCGTCTCTGCGAAGAATACGGGATGCACATGCTCTTTCATACGGGGATTAGTTCGAGAAGGATAAAGGATGAACCGTCATGGGGGTCCTCGTCAAGAATGCGCCCGATGTATCTCGATACGATTTGCAGAATGTTTCCAAGAGCCACCATCCAAGGGGCGCATTTTGGCAATCCCTGGTACGAAGAAGCGGCGGAAGCGGCAAGATGGAATCCCAACCTCTATTTTGACGTGACAGGATCAACCTTGCATAAATTCATCAAATTGGACCGCCTGGCGGAATTCAAGAGTATTCTTTGGTGGGCTTCAGATGAAGGAGAAGCGACATCACACACATTGAAAGGCGGTCCCAGCGCATTTGAACATATTGTTTTCGGCACAGATGAAGGTCCATCCGGCTTGGAAACGAACATCGAACGGTTTCAAAGACTTCTGGATGCCAATAAGGTGCCGGATAAGATACGGGAAAAAATGTGGGGGCTTACCATGGCGAACGTTCTAGGAATTGATCCGGTTACCCACAAATTCAAAAAGAAAGATTAAGGCACTCTAACGAAACGCTATCTCCGTGGGTGCCCGGCTCTCTCGGCCATAGGGCCAATGTACTTTCTGGCAATCACCAGATTGTCTATGAAAAGGTGGTCGTCGCTCTCCGCAGACCACGTTCCACCGTGGTAGAGGTTGATCCAGACGCATTCGATCTTTAAGTCCGACACGTCGCGCATGCGTACATCTTTCCTTTCGAATGCGAGCCGTCCATCGACCCAGCCCCGCAGGATGCCATCGTTCTTTCCCGGCGTGTTCATCTTGACGTACTGCTCGATGCAGTACCATCGATTGTTCTCGAGAAAGCCGAGTTCGTCGTTCTGCCAGATCCAGGCACTTCCGTAGCGGCCTTTCATGTCCGCGTGATAACAGTAGAAACCGATAGGGGTTTTGCCCTCGCGCTGACCCTTGAACTGGCCGCGGGCCGACCACCCGTTGCGCCCATTGCTGGGTCTGCCACCCCAGCCCGCCCGACCATAGGTGCCTCCGATACCGGGTAATTTGCCGCCTCGCCTCGGATTCCAATCGCTCCCGAAACGAAGATAATAGCGAAAACAGATCTCCTCCGGCTCGCGACCCATTCGTTCCTCGAAGTCGTATTGAAGGCTCGCACCATAGTGTTCACCCTGGGTCACCCTTATCCGCATCGCCTGGTCCTGTAAGGGCTCAAAGCCCCGTTCTCTGTCCTTGCCGATAACACTGACCGTCGTTCGCTTCCCGCCCGACCATTGATCCCGCCACTCCTCCGAGTCGAAATCCGTGAAGAGGATCACATCTGGATCTTCTTGAATGCCCTCATCGCGCGCGTACTGTGCTGCCAAGCCCTCTTCACCCGTCGAGGGTCCGCCTGCAGAGAGGGTAGACAGTAAGAGGCCGTTGACGACCAGGAATACCGCGAGGCTGCTTTTTCTCTGGTGGGTCTCTATTATACAAATCCCCTTGTTACTCTCGTTAAATTCGAAATCCGAATCTCGAAATCCGAAACACAAAAGCAATAATTCAGTAAAGCCGAAGGCTTTTCAAAAGGCGTTGCCCGGAACGGAAATCCAAAACTTAAATGACCAAATGTCTGCTAGGCCTGGATGGGCGATCTTGGTTTGAGATTTCGGATTTTGGACATTTGATATTGTTTAGGATTTCGGATTTCGTGCTTCGGATTTCATTCCCGCCACACCCAACGCAGGGTATCGGGAAAGATCGCCCCGCCATGTTTGCCATTGTGGCCACCCTCTCCCCACACCGTCTTATAGTCCCACTTGGCAAACTTCAGGGCGGCTTCCATCTGCTGATTGGACAACCACCAGTTGCCATGGGCATTGTCAAGATCACCCGACCCATCTTGGAGGAAGACGCGCAGCGGCTTCTTCTCGCCTTTCCTGATCAGAGCCGGATAGTGATAGCCCCCACGGATGTTGGTGAAACTGCCGATGTGGCTCACGACCTTGCGGAAGAGATCCGGCCGCTCGTAGGCCGCGGTGAATGCGCAGATCCCGCCCGAACTGTTGCCACAGATGGCCCGACGCTCTGGATCGTCCGTGAGCTTCACAGTTTTTCCCACTTCAGGCAGGATTTCCGTCTCGAGAAATCGGGCATAGGTCCCGTCGGGGGTGTCGTACTCCACGCTGCGGTTTCTCTTCATCCCCCGGGGCCGATTCCATCCCTGCTGCTCGGTCAGTTTGTCCCCGAAGACGCCCGGATTGATCATAATCGCTACGGTGACCGGCATCTCACCCTTGTGAATGAGATTGTCGAACACGACGGGAACGCGATAGTCGCCGCCCTCTTTCACGAAGGCATGCCCATCCTGAAAGACCATGACCGCCGCCGGCTCGCTGCCGTCGTACTGAGCGGGAATGTAGACGAAGTATTCTCGAATCGTCCCTGCGTAGACTTTCGACTTCCAGACGTGTCTTGTCACGGTTCCGCGAGGCACGCCCTCCTGCCGCTGCGAGTCCGGACCGTGGGTGGTGTCCTCCGCAGCCAAGGCGGAGCCCAGTGTGAGGGCTGCCAGGAGTGTAGCGATGCTACGCAGTCTGAGATTTCCGAATTCAGCAAGCCAAGTATGCGCTCTCTCGGTCCGCGCCTGCGAGTCGAGTACTCTTGTCGTTTTCATAAATTCCATTGCCTCCAAAGTACTTGATATCAGTATTTGAATCCGTCATGAACGAGCTAGCAACTCCCGGCATGATAACATGACAGAGCCCAGCTTAAAAGCATGCGCCTGCATTAGGCTGTATGATCAGGGATTCCAATCAATCGTCTCCCTCGTCCCCAAATGCTTTTTCCGCAACATTTTTTGTTGGCTATCGATAGGGCCGATCGTTATAGTAGAAACATGAGTCCCAAAACCGAGAGCATCATCCGCGACATCCTACAACTCCCGAAAGATGTCCGAGCGTTGATTGCTGAGAGGGTCCTGGAGAGCCTTGACTACGAGGAGCCTTTTGAACTCTCTGAGGAGTGGCAAGAGGCTCTTGCGCGGCGATGTCAAGAGATCGACAGTGGCGATGTTCAGCTGATTCCAGGCGAACAAGTTATCAGCGAGGCCTCCGCAAGGCTCAAAAAATGAAGTACTGGTTCCATCCAGAAGCACGGCTGGAACTTCTGGAATCAGTCGCCTATTATGACATCCAACAGGACGGCCTAGGCCAGCGGCTACTCGATAGCCTCATCGAAGGCCTTAATCGTATCAGCGTCCACCCGGAAATGTATCGAAAGGTCGCCCACGACTGGCGTCAATGCAGGATTCCCAGATTCCCATTTGGCTTGGTGTACAGGATTCGAAACGCACGGATAGAAATCATTGCGGTCATGCACCTGAGCCGAAAACCGGGATACTGGAAGAGCAGAAAAGTTTGAGACGACCGGTTGAAGTGTGATGTACGCACCGGCCCTTCAATGGACGTTTCTGGTTTGATTTTTCTTGACCGCACCATTATAATCACCGCCTTAAGTTGAATCCGATTTCAACCGGAGGCAGTTAACCGTATACAACCCACGCCCACCTGGAACGAATCATGAACACGAAAACACTCCTTGCCATTGTCTTGCTGCTGACCGGCACACGCGCCCTAGTCGCGGCCTCTCGTCCCAATTTGGTCTTCATCCTGACAGACGACCAGCGCAACGATACCCTGGGCTGTGCGGGCCATCCCATCGTCAAGACCCCCGTCATCGACGGTTTGGCGGAGCGGGGGGTGCGATTCCGCAACGCCTTCGTGACCACCTCCATCTGCGCGGCGAGTCGGGCCTCGCTGCTGACAGGACTGTATGAGCGGACGCACGGGTATACCTTTGGTACAGCACCGATCGCCAAGGAATACACCGACCGGAGCTACCCCGCCCTGCTGCGTCTGGCCGGGTACCGGACGGGCTTCGTTGGCAAGTTCGGCGTCCGTGTGACCGGCAACGCGAAAGAGGAGATGTTCGACTATTTCCGTCCCCTGAATCGCAACCCCTACTTCAAGAAACAGAAAGACGGCAGTCTGCGTCACCTCACGGAGATCGCGGGTGACCACGCCATTGAGTTCATCGGCACTCAGGCAGAGGGCCAGCCCTTCTGCCTGTCGGTCAGCTTCAATGCCTCGCACGCCGAAGACAGTGACAAGGAGAATCACTTTCCCTGGCCCAAGGCCATCGACGGCATGTATGACGACGTCACTATCCCCCCACCGAAATTCTCCGATCCCGACATCTACGAACGACATCCGGACCTTCTGAAGAAATCGATAAAC
>JADFHU010000272.1 GCA_022567055.1 Planctomycetota bacterium | reverse complement strand
GGGATGGAACTTGTGAGATACGTCCTTGAGGAGCGTGGTCTCGGCGCTCTCCGCGGCCTTGCGCAGGGTCTCCTTCACGAATTCCAGATCGTTCAGGAGTGCGGGCGGGCAGTCATAAAGATCGAGAACGTAGTGGGCTCCGACGTCGACCAACCAAGGATCTCCCATTCTAAGCGTCTGCGTCCGGATGATGGGGTCCGGAAAGACCCCGTGACAGATAGCCCCACCACGCTGAAACTTCACCCGGAAAAATGCAGGTTTATAGGTGAAGTTCGACTCGTGCGCAAGACCGAATCGCGGCGTTTTCCGAAA
Source organism: Planctomycetota bacterium (assembly GCA_022567055.1). Lineage (GTDB taxonomy): Bacteria > Planctomycetota > Phycisphaerae > Sedimentisphaerales > Anaerobacaceae > JAIPFM01. The sequence goes on along the minus strand of JADFHU010000272.1, from coordinate 6,970 downwards.
CTGTGTAGCCTGTTCAAAGGCGTAGGCGATCTTGAGGAGCTTCGGCTCGCTGTAGGCGCGGCCGAAGAAGGAGATGCCCACGGGCAAGCCGGCGACCCGGCCCGCCGGGACGGTGATGTTGGGATAGCCTGCCACGGCCGCGGGCGAGGAACTGCCGCCTACGGAACGGTCGCCATAGATCCAATCCGTGACGCCTGCCGGTCCGCCCGAAGGTGCGACGATGGCGTCGAGTTGATGTTGTTCCATGATGGCATCGATGCCTTCGGCGCGTGACAGTTTTCGACATTGAGCGAGCGCGTCGATGTACTCCTTGTCCGTCAGTGGCCCTTTTTCCTGGGCTTGCTCGAGGTGCTCTTGACCGAAGAATCGGAGTTCCTGCGCCCGATGGCGTTCATTGAATTCGATGATGTTATTGATGGTATGGACGGGTGCCTCTGGCCCTAAGGCGGCCAGGTAGGCATTCAGGCCTGCCTTGAACTCATAGTGCATGACAGTCAGTCCGGCGTCGCCGAAGCGGCCCAAGGCCAGGTCGTCGTCGGCCGGATCGATGAGGATGGCGCCCGCCTCCTTCATCGCTTCCAAGGCGCTTTCCAACACTTCGGCCGAAACCGCCGATGAGCGGAAGAAGCGGCGGGCCACACCCAGCCGCGCTCCCTGCAACCCTTTGGCATCGAGGAAACGCGTGTAATCCGTATGCGATCGACCCGCGCTTGCCTGGCTGGCACTGTCACTGGGGTCGGTGCCGGTCATCGCGCCCAGCAGGATCGCAGCATCTGTGACGGTTCTGGCCATCGGTCCGGCCGTGTCCTGGGTGTGGGAGATGGGAATGATGCCCGAGCGACTCACTAGTCCGACGGTCGGTTTGATGCCTACGATGCCGCAGACCGTGGCGGGCGAGATGACCGAGCCGTTGGTCTCCGTGCCCACGGTGACGGCGCAGAGATTGGCAGAGGCCGCCACGGCCGAACCGGAACTGGAGCCCGATGGGTTTCGATCCAACACGTAAGGATTGTTCGTCTGGCCCCCCCGTGCGCTCCAACCGCTCGATGACCGCTTCCCCCGGAAGTTGGCCCACTCGCTCAGATTGGTCTTGCCGAGCAGAACGGCCCCGGCCTTGCGCAACTGCTGGACCACGAAGGCATCCCGCGGGGGAATCGAGCCCAACAGGGCCAGCGATCCGGCCGTGGTGGTCATCCGGTCGTGGGTGTCGATGTTGTCCTTGACCATGAGGGGGACGCCATGCAGCGGGCCTCGTGGCCCCTTCTCTTGGCGCTCACGGTCCAGGGCAGCGGCGATCGCCAAGGCGTCGGGATTCACATCGAGGACGGCCCGCAGTGTCGGCCCGCGCAGATTGAGGGCATCGATTCGTTCGAGATAGGCCGTGGTGAGTGACACTGCCGTCTCCTTACCGGCGCTCATCTCCGACTGTAGGGTGGTGATCGTCGCCTCTTCGAATTCGAAGGACGTCAACCGGATTTCAATGGCCGCTGTCTCTGCAGACTGTGACCTTGCGGCCAAGGTCTGTGCGCCACCGGCCGCCGCCGCAAGTTGGAGGAATTGCCGTCGTTTCATCGATTACCTCGGTTTCTTCAATCGTGCCCGGACCAGTTCGGGTAGATACTTCATCGGGACGGACCCATGAGCGAGCACGGCCTCGTGATAGCGGCCCAGATCGAAGGCCTCCCCCATCTCACGTTCGATCTGTTGCCGTAGCCGGTAGTGCGCCATGCGACCCACGAAGTAGGTGCTCAACTGCACCGAACTCTGCTTGGCCCGGATGATCTTGAGCTTTGCCTCGCCCTCGGACTGAAAGGCCTCTTTCATGAGCAAGGTCAAGGCCTCGTCGTCCGTCATCTTGCGGCAGTGCATCCTGTGGTCGAGGATCGCGTTGCCGACGGCACGCAGGTAGAACTTTAGCTGATTGAGGCGCAGCGCCAGACTCCCGTCACCATAGCCCTGATCGAGCATGGTCTGTTCGGTGTAGACGGCCCAGCCTTCGATGAAGACGCCCGACTGTAGCACCCGCCGGATCAACGAGCCGGTGCGATTGGCATATTCCAGTTGCACGTAGTGTCCCGGGTAGGCCTCGTGGATGGTCAAGATCTGTAGCATGTGATGGTTGTACTCTTCGAGAAAGGTCCTGACCCGGTGGGCATCCCAATCGGCGGGTGGGGGACTCACGGCATACATGCTGGTGGTGTCGGGGTCGAGCGGCGGCGCGCTTTGGAGATAGGCCAAGGAGTTGCCCCGGCGAAACTCGGGCATCTCGATGACGTCACAGCGGTCGGGGTCGGGCAGCCTGAGGATGTCGTTCTCTGCGATGAAGGTCCTGATCCGCTCTACCGTGGCCTGGGCGTCCGCGAGCAGGGCCTCCGGCTCGCCATGCTCCCGGCTGACCCCGTCAACGACTCGCGTGATGGTCTCCCGGCGTCCCTGGGCGTCGTCCGGCGGTAGGGGGCTCTTGGGATGGTACTGGCTCCACAACTGACGCGAGATGACATACATCTCATTGCGTACGCGTTCGAACTCCACCTCGGCATCGGCGAGGACCTCCTTGGCGCTCATGTCGAGATTGAGAACGCGCTCCAGTTTTTGCGCGAATTTACGCCGCCCCAGCCGCCAATTTCCCGTGGCCCGTGACATCAACTCACCCTCGAGGAAGGTCTGGTACACTTCAAGCGCGGCAACGATCGGTGCCGCAGCCGTCTTGAGTTTATCACGCTGCGGTGTTTCGCCGGCAAACTCGAAGAGCCCCTTTTCGTAGAAGGAGATCGCGCCCCGGTTCTGGCGGATCGCCGTCTCCAGCACCGTCTTGGGCGGGCGGGTCAGGGTGGCCTGGGCGACGGCGATGATCTTGGGAATCTCCGCCATGCGGGCCAGGCAGTTGGAGATGTTGGTCTCCTGGGGCAGGCTGGACTGGGTCAAGAGGCTGTACACGCTACCGTTAATGTACCGGCCGTAGGTACGCGGGTCCTCTTCGTAGGGGTGGGTGTTCCGCGCTAGCCAGATATCGGTCTCCAAATCGTGTTTGAAGATCTCGTAATCGATCTGGCCGTCGCGTGACAGGTCGCCATACTTCACTGCCTTGGGCAAGGCCTTCAGGGTCTTGCGCTTGTGATCGAGCCAACCGGCCCGCGCGGCTGGAGAAATGTCATCGAGCAGGTGATCGAAGCGATGATCACCCAGACTCGTGGCTTGTGAGGGCCGCTGGCGAAAACTCTCCTCCAAGTATTGGTTGAAGAAGGTCTCCAGTTTGCGATTGGCATCCTGCGCCGGGGCTGTTTTCAGTAGGCACAGTACGGCCAGCAAGCTGAGCAATAGGACCGTTTTAGATCTGTTCATCGTTGCTCCTAAGTCAAGTATTTCCAGCCAGAGCCCATTCCACGGTGGTTGTTGACTATACGCATGGCAACGGAGGGCTTCAAGGCAAATCGACATGCCTGTCAATCAGTCCGCCTCGCCTGCGCTTTACAGTCAGGGATCTCCCCTATAGAATGGCCTAACTCTCTACTCAAATGCCATCAGGGATCGGCCAGAAACAAGTTGGACAATTTGGGGTCCAAGTGTGGCCCATATTTGGTCGCACCCGATTGAGCGAAACCACAGGCGTAGCCGTTCTACGTCGCGGATTTTGCGATTGAGAAGCGATCAAAGATGGGGTGCAATTGGATATTCAAAAGTTCAGGTTATTTCGTGGTTCCTTAATAATGCTGCTATCGCAGCCAGGATTGTACCACGGAAGCCGCTGTTTTCTTGCCGGTTCCCTAGGTCAAGAGTGATAAAAACGAACACTAAGCTGACCGTCTCCGCGATCCTCTTTGTTGCGATCTGCATGGCCGCCGCCGGCACCTCTGCCTCGGCGGAGGCTCCCTGGTATGGCATCATCCCTCCCTTGCTCGCTATCATGGCGGCCTTCGTGACTAAGAATGTCATGCTGAGTCTGGGCGGCGCTATCCTGATGGGCGGGCTGCTCAAACAGGTTGTGCCCGATGCGCTGTCGCTCTCCGCCTGGATCGCAGGGCTTGGGCAGGCATGGGAGTTTGTCTGGGTGGCGGTCAGGCCTTGGGTTCCTGCCTCATCCCCGGCTGAGGGGGGACACTTCAGTGAGAATTGGGCGATCCTCAGTTTTGTCTTCGTCATCTTCGCCATGGTGGAGACCATCCTGGTCGCAGGGGGATTCGATGGTGTCATTCGCAGACTGCTCCGTTTTGTGAAGGGCAAACGCTCGGCGGAGTTCCTGACCGCTACACTAGGAGTCGGCTGTTTCATCGATGACTACGCCAATGCCATCATCGTGGGATCGAGCGTGCGACCCATCACGGATCGCTTTCGCGTGAGCCGGGAAAAACTGGCCTTTCTGGTCGATGCCACCAGCGCCCCCATTTCCGGCTTGGCCGTCATCAGTACCTGGATCGCCTATGAGGTGGGGCTCTTCGGGGCAGTCGCAACCGACCTGGGGATCGACAAAAATGGTTACGCCATGTTTTTCGACGCACTGGCCTTTAGATTCTACTGCCTGCTAATGATCCTATTCGTCTTCTTGCTGATTCTGATCGGGCGGGATTTTGGCCCCATGAGACGCACGCTAGCCTGTGACCCGAGCGAGGGGGCCGCAGAGGCAAACGCTGCCCCGTCGGCGGGGTATGCCCGTATTGCCCTCGTCCCTCTTCTGGGGATGATTTTCTTTCATGTCCTCCTGCTGTGGTGGACCGGTCAGGGTTGGGCCAAGCTTCAGGCGGGACAGTGGGCAACCAGTTGGATCTACTGGCGCGAGGTCATCTCGGATGTCCCCAACAGTTCGCTGGTCTTGGTCTATTCCTCCTCCTTCGGATTGGCCTTGGCGGTCCTGATGGCTCGGGTCTGTGACAGACTGTCCATCGGCAGAATCCTCGGGGCCATGGCAGCCGGTGCCAGGAAAGGCCTATTTCCCTCGGTCATTCTCATCTTGGCCTGGTCACTGAAAAACTGCTGCGACGGCCTGTCCACCGGGGACTATCTGTCCTCACTGCTGGTGGGCACGGTCGCGCCCATCTGGTTTCCCGTATTGCTCTTTATCGTCGCGTCCATCACCTCCTTTGCCACGGGTACCAGTTGGGGCACCATGGCCATCTTGATTCCCACCGCCATTCCCGTTGCTTTCGCTCTGGATGGCGAGGCCTACGGCCTAATCACCATGATCAGTCTCGGGGCCGTATTGGATGGCGCGATTTTCGGCGATCACTGTTCGCCCATTTCCGATACCACCATCATCAGTTCGCTCTCCTGTCAATGCGATCTGATGCAGCACGTGCGTACGCAACTGCCCTACTGTATATGGGTGGCCTCGTTGGCCCTGGCCTGCGGCTATCTGCCCGCGGCCCTGGGTATGAAGTGGATCTGGAGCATACTGATGGCGCTGGTGCCGATGGCGGGCGTCTTTTGGTGGGCCCGAGTTCGAAGCGTAGAGGCATGAATCCTAATCGTCGTGACGCGAAGTCACGGGACTTTTTTTTTGGAGGTCAAGAAGATGGATAGGAAAACGTTATCGAGAAGATCGTTTCTGGCTAAGAGCGCGCTGTTCGCACCGCTGACCATCGTGCCTCGCCACGTGCTCGGAGGCGTCGGCCACACGCCGCCCAGTGAAAAGCTAAACATCGCAGGCGTCGGTATTGGAGGCCAAGGTGCTTCGGATCTGCGCGCATTGGCTTCCCAAAACATTGTGGCGCTTTGCGATGTCGACTGGGGTAAAGCCAAGCGTACTTTCGAGGCCTATCCCCAGGCCTCCCGCTACCGCGACTATCGAGTCATGCTGGACAAGCAGAAGGACATCGAGGCCGTGGTGGTCGCCACACCGGATCACACGCACGCCATGATATCGATGGAGGCGATTCGCCACGGCAAGCACGTCTACACGGAGAAACCCTTGACACACACGGTGCATGAAGCCCAGACGCTGGCGGCCGCCGCGCGCAAGGCCGGGGTGGCCACGCAAATGGGCAACCAGGGTCAGGCGGGAAACGGGCCGCGTCGACTGCGCGAGGCGATCTGGGCCGGTGCCATTGGTCCGGTGCGAGAGGTGCACGTGTGGACCGACCGTCCCAATCGTGGGTTGGTGGATGTGTATTGGCCTCAAGGTGTGGGTCGTCCGAAAGAGCGCCCCGCCGTCCCTTCCGACCTGGATTGGGACCTCTTCTTGGGGCCCGCGCCGAAGCGTCCCTACCACCGGGCCTACCATCCCTTCAAATGGCGGGGCTGGTGGGACTTTGGCACCGGCGCCTTGGGAGATATCGGATGTCACTCTCTCGATCCCGTCTTTCGAGCCCTCAAGCTGGGCTACCCGACGAGTGTGCAGGCCGTCTCCACCCTGGTCAACAAGGAGACCTATCCCTCGGGCTCGGTGATCACCTACAAGTTTCCGGCGAGGCAAGACATGCCCGAACTGACTCTGACGTGGTATGACGGAGGTCTCAAGCCGCCGCGTCCGGATGAACTCGACGACGGCCTACGCTTGGGCGCGGGCGGCACACTTTTTGTCGGCGACAAGGGTAAGATTCTAAACAGCAGGATTCTCTCCGCGTCCCGTCGTAAAGAGTTCGAGACCCCCGATCCCCACATAGAAGCGTCACCCGGTCACCATGTGGAATGGATCAACGCCGCCAAGGGGGGCACGCCAGCGGGATCAAACTTCGATTGGGCCGGCGCCCTCACCGAGGTCATTCTCATGGGCAATGTGGCCCTCCGCTTGGAGTTGCGCGAGAAACTCGATCGCCACGCGCTTCAATGGGACGCCAAAGCCAGACGTTTCTCCAATCTTCCCGAGGCCAACGAGTTCTTGCACGTTCCCTATCGTGAAGGATGGACGCTGTAGAGGCAACGCGATGTCAAATCCGAATATCGAAATACGAAGTACGAAACAAGCTCAAAATTACAAAGTGCGAATACAAAAAACGGGGAAGCCGCCGTTTTAAATTTCAGCCATTCGCGTATCGTG
>JADFHU010000271.1 GCA_022567055.1 Planctomycetota bacterium | reverse complement strand
TGTCCTGCTCGATGATGGGGCCCATGTCGAGATCCTGGGTGGCATAGTGACTGGTCGCGCCGATGATCTTGACGCCTTTCTCGTAGGCCTGGTGATAGGGTTTCGCCCCCTTGAAGGCCGGCAAGAAGCCATGGTGGATGTTGATGATGCGATAGGGAAAGGCATCCAATAGGACCGGCGTCAGGATCTGCATGTAACGCGCCAACACGACGAAATCAACCCGATGTTCTCGAAAGAGGGCCATCATGCTTTTCTCGGCTTCGTGCTTCGTTTCCCTGGTCACTGGGACATGAAAGTAGGGCACTTCAAAACTGCTCGCCACCGCCGCCTGTTCCGTATGGTTGCTGACGACGCAGGCGACTTCACAGTCTAACTCCCCATACTGGCGTCGCAGCAGCAGGTCATAGAGGCAATGGTTATAGCCCGAGACCATGATGGCCATCCGCTTCTTCTCATCGCTAAAGGTCAGATTGACCGTCATGCCGAAGCGTTCCGCCAATTGCACGAGGTCGTTCTGGAATGCCTCCCGTGTGATTTCGATGTCGCTGCAATCGAAAGAGACCCGCATGAAAAACAGGCTGTCCAGTTCTTCGTAGTGCTGGTTGGAGGTCAAAATGTTGCCGCCCCGTTCGAAGATAAAGTGGGACACATGGTAGACGATCCCCTTCACGTCTTTGCAGTAGAGGGTGAGTACAGCGGTGTCACAGTTGATTGCAGACATCTTCCGGATCCGTTTCCAGTCTAGGGCGAGCGTTTCTGGCGGGCATTATATGAACAGAGTTCAGTAGTACGGCCAGCCCCAAGTTAAAGCAGGACAATAGGGCGGCATAGAGCGGGTGCCGCACGTATCTGTAGGGGCCACTTGTGACTAGGAGGACGCCGCGCGAGCCCATAGGCAAGGACTTGAAGGACCAGGCGGCAAGGCCCGCAGCGGCCATGAGGCGCGCCGCAAAAACCGTCCAACGGAGGACGTCGCTATCGATGATGGCCGGCAATCCCAGGCGGGCTTCCAGCCTCCAAGCCATCGCAAATAGCGCAAGACTGACGCCAATTCCCCCCGGTCCACTTCCAAAGAGACGGTCATAGGTGTTCATGTGGACCCGTCCCATTAGATAGGGTTTCGTGTCATTCCCGCGTGGCAACCTCTTCCACTTGGTCGAGCTCTTCGAGTTTGCCGACCTTGTCGTCCAAGGTGCTGGTGCTGTCGCGCACGCGTCCAATCTCTTGCTGCAGAGAAGAGAGACGCTCCTGCCACTGGCTGTGATCTGCCTGGAACCCCTTAATCATGTCGAGCAGCTCCTCGCTCCGTTCCAGGAATAGCTGCTTGTTTTGCGCGTGACTTGTCTGCATGTTTTGCATGTTCAGCGCAAGTTGCTGCACGTCCTCCTGGATACTCGTAAGGGTAGCCGCCCTTTGATCGACGCCGGTGGAAAGGGTCTGAAGTTCTTCATGGTGGCTGTCCGAAAGTTTCGTCAGTTCCTTGACGGCCTGGTCTGTGGCTTCAGAGGTGAGGGCCAGGGCCCCGATCTCTTTGCGGTTGTTGTCGGCCAGTCCCGAGAGCGAGACCTGCTCGGATTGCAATGACATGAAGTCGGACGCTAGGGTCTCACGGCTCCGTTCGAGGCTGTGAATGGCGTCCTGGTGTGAGCTCTGTTTTTCTGAGAGACTCTCATAGTTGGCGGCCATGAGTTGTTGCCCTTCCTCGAACTGGGTCGAGAGGGCGCTGAGTTGCTCCGAGAGCGTTTGCATTCGTCCCGCAATGCTCTCGGCGTGGATAGAAACGCTGGCCACCGACTGCTGCAGCCCTTCTTGACGGCTCTTAAGGATGCGCTGCTCCTTCAGAATGGCACCGAGGGCCGTGTCCATGTCCTGCTGATGTTGCACCATTTTGGCGTGCAGAGAGGCGGCCTTTTCAGTATTGAACTCGACGCTCTCTTGCAGAGTGATCTGCTGCTCCTTCAAGGCGTTTGTCTGGCTGCACCCCATCGTGAGACAGGCCAGACCAAGGGTCACAAAGAGGGCAAATCGCGATTTCAGCATTGAGAGAGTCGTTGGCGTGTTGGTTTTATACATGGTGGAGATCCTTTCCAATATCAATTCCTACATGAACATCCCTGTTTGTAGTCACTGCCTGCAATCCTACGGGCCGCATGGCAGTCACCATCACTAATCGTTCCGTTAAAGACGCTTACTAACTATTTACGTCGTCCGTTCAGGCCGAATTCCCACAGCAAAAACGAACAGTTTCTTGCCATTGATGTTTTACTACAGGATGCCGTCTACCTGAACATGGCGTGATTCCGGTCTCCACGGGACAGAAGATAGGCGAGCAGGTCCTGTATCTCTTGCTCTTTCAACATGTCGAGCAGGGCTGAGGGCATCATAGAGACCTTCGAGGGCTCGATCGACTTGATCTGCCTTCGATCCACCTTCTGCATCTGGCCTGGGTCATACATGTCGGTCATGACACTCACTCCATCCCCACTGAGATTGGCGATGCGCCCCACGATCTGAGTGTCGTCAATCATGGTGATGGTGATGGCCCCATACTGGTCACTGATTTCCTTGCTGGGTTCGATGATGGATTCGAGCAGGTCGCGTGCGCTGAAGCGGCCGCCAGCCCCCGTCAGGTCCGGCCCGACCGAACCGCCATCGGTGCCGAAACGGTGACAGTTGAAGCACCCCACGGCGCCGAACATCGAACGACCCCGGTCAAAATCACGGCCTTGGAGGGATTGCAGATTGGGGGCCAGGTCGGCCACCGTCCACTCCTTGGAGAAGTCGCGCGCCCCCAAGATTTCCATGGCGGCCACGAATCCTGTGGGTATCGCAGGCTCCGGGGAGGCATCGAGAATCGGTTTGAGCCTCAACTTGTCGGCAGCACTCAGTCGGTCCAAGGCATCGTTGCGAATATACGCCACAAATTTACCGAAGCTGGCCCCGCCCCGATAGTGGGCGGCCTTGTGAAACCAGGAGAAGTAACGCTCTGCAAGCGTGGGGGTCCAGCCGACCCGCAGCAGGCGTAGCGAGCGAGCCAGGTCGATCTGTTCCTCCTGGGTGGGGGCCTTCTCCAGCAGGGCAACCCCCTTGGCCGCCGTACCGGGGGCTTGAAGATAAACCATCATCATGCAGAGTTCACTGTTCAGTTCTCGGGTGTGGGCGGGAAACACGGGATCGAAGCGAGCGATGAGCTCTTTCCGTGGGGCTTCATCCGGAGCCCCCATGCGGATGAAGGTCAAGGCAAAGATGCGGATCAATTCCAACTTGCGGTCGGTGCTGAGTTTCTGGTAGTCGATGCGGGCCAGCGCCTCGAGTATGCGCGGCTGTAACGACTTGTCCCCGACCCGGGCCAGGGCCATGAGGCCGGCCAGGGCCGCGTCACTGTCCTGCTCACCAAGCGCCTTCTCTTGCCATGCGGCGGGATCCTGGTGTTCCATGGCGACCCGCGCCGCATAGCGAACAAAGCGGTCTGCATGCTTCAACTGCGGCCAGGCTACCTCAACCGCCTCGGCGTGCCCGCTGGCGTGGAGTGCCTCCAGCCGGTGACGCAGGGCACGCTGCTGCGCACCGGCCCTGTTCGGCAGGGATCTCTCGGTGGATTCGTTTCCCGTGTAGGTCACACGGTAAAGGGCCGACTGAACGCGGCGTCCACCAATGGCAAAGTAGAGGCTCTCGTCCGCGGGGTTCACCACCAGGTCCGTCAGGGGCAAGGGCGATCCTGAGAGGAACTCCTCAAACTCTGCCTCGTAGGTGGACCCCTTCGGCTTCAGGTGTACGGCATAGAGCTTACCATAGCTCCAGTCACTGATGTAGAAGGCCTCCTGGTACTTGGCAGGGAATTTGGCGCCATAGCCAAAGCAGACGCCGGTGGGCGAACCTGGACCGATGTCTACCACGGGCGGCAGGCTGTCGGCATAGTAGACCGGCCACTTGCCGGATCCATTTCGCCAGCCAAATTCAGCCCCGCTGACTACGTGGCATACGCGGGTGGGACGGTACCAGGGCGTGTTCAGATCCCATTCCATGTCGGCGTCAAAAGTGAACAACTCGCCCTCGCGATTGAAGGCGGCATCGTATTCATTGCGAAAACCGGTGGCGATGATCTCCCAGTGTTTGCCTTCCGGGTCGGTTTTGGCAATCCAGCCCCGAGGCGCCAGAACGCCCTTCATGAAGCCACGACCATAGATCCGTGGCAGCAACTGGTCCTCCTGCCAGACCGGTGGCACCCGGGAAACATCATACTCCGGCAGTGCCGTCTGATCGCCCACCACCACATAAATCGATTTGCCATCAGGCCCCAGCACCACGGCGTGCGGTCCATGCTCCCCTCCCTGCTCCTGAAATTTCTTGAGCAGCGTGATCTTGTCAAACTGGTCGTCGCCAGTGCTATCTTCCAGACGGTAAAGGCCACGCCCACCGTGTTCCTTGCCATTGACCGTGGCGTAGAGACTGTCGAAGGCATACAGCAAGCCCTGACAATGGCCCATGTTCACCTCCAGCTTCTCCACTTGGGCGCTCCCCTCGTGGCCTGGAGGTGGCACGGTCACCCTATACAACCCGCCGTACTGGTCGGAGACAATCAGGCGTCCCCTGTCATCCACACACATGCTGACCCACGAACCCTGCTCTTCCCTGGGCACCGTGTAGATCAGTTCCACGTTGAAGCCTTCTTTGATGTTCATGTGCGCCGGCGGCGCGGCCGGTAGGGAGCAGGCCCCCAGGCTCAACAGGGACAACAGAACGATCTGGAGATGCTTGACTTTTACTAGGAGGTTTGAGTTCAACATAGACGCATTAGCTCGCCATTTAAGGAACAGAACACACTGTAGTAAAAGCCCCAAAAACCAGAATTTCAGCCAACCCGTGCACAGACTCCGGGACAGTCGATGACGAACAGGGTCAAAATGACCCCGGTCTGGCCTAGCTTACCGAGGTCTGGCCGGACCTGCAAGACTCCGTCAAGCGGGCCATAATGCATTCGGTGAGGCTTATCTACAGGCCATGCTTTACTTTTTTCGGGATCATGTATAGGATTGCCGTCCGTCGTTACTTTAGGTCTCGGAGTTGAAGCGTTATGAATCGTCGGCAATTCCTCTATTCGGCAGTCGGAGGCTTGGCAGCCACGACCTTCCCCACTTCAATCTCTAAGGCGGCTTCACCCACGGCAAAACTCGGCATTGCTGACTTTGCCCTGGCCATTCGTCGCAGGGCCGAGCGGGCCGGCATCGTGCCCAAGCGACTGGGAAGTCCTCTGGATTATCTGAAGTATTGCCATGCCATGGGCGCCGGCGGCGTTCAGTGCACTATCGGTCAACCGGACGAATCGCAGACCAAGGATATTCGCAGCTATCTCGAGACGAACAATATGTTCATCGTGGGGACGGCGCGTTTGCCGCGGGAGGCCTCGGGTGCTGAACGCTTTGGGGCCAATCTTTTTGCCGCCAAACGAGCGGGCGCGAAGGTGGTCCGTGTGGCCATCGGCGGGCGACGCTATGAGGATTACGATACGCTCGAGCAGTATAAGGCATTTGCCCGGCGCTCGTGGAAGTCACTGCAGTTGGCCGAGCCGGTCGCTGCTCAGCACGAGATGCCCTTGGCCATCGAGAATCACAAAGACTTTCGCATCGAGCAGATGCTAACCATGCTCAAGCGACTCGACAGTGAGTACGTGGGCGTCTGTGTGGACACCAACAACAGCGTGGCGCTGCTTGAAGATCCCTTGGAGGTCGCCAAGGCTTATGCACCTTGGGCCTTCAGCGTCCATCTGAAAGATATGGCGCTCTGTGAATACGAAGACGGATTTCTGCTGGCGGATATCCCGCTCGGTGAGGGCATCATCGATCTGGCCGAGATCGTCCGGATTCTCCGCGCGGCCAAGCCGGATATCTCCTTCAACCTGGAGATGTCGACCCGTGATCCTCTAAAGGTGCCCTGTTTGACCGAAAAGTACTGGGCCACCTTCGAAAATGTCCCGCCCTCCGACCTTGCCCGGGCGCTGCGCTGTGCGCGCAGCCAGGGGAGGCCTAGAGAATCCTTGCTGAGTGTGAGTCCACTGCCCCTGGCGGAGCAGGTCAAACTGGAAGAGGAGATCAACCGGAAGTGCCTGGCCTACGCATCGAAGCACTTGAACCTCTAGGGAGACCTTCCCCGGATTTCTAAAACAAACACGCGGTTTCATTGGAATGAGGTGCACATGAGACGAAGAGAGTTTTTAAAGAGAGCCGCGGTCACCGGAGCGGCCGTCGTGACGGCCGATTCGACCCGTCGCGTCTATGGCGCGAGCGGCCGCGTCAGAGTGGCCTTGATTGGTTGTGGGGGGCGGGGGACCTATGTGGCCAGCGAGATCGACAAGATCGACGGCGTAGAATTCACTGCCGTCTGCGATGTCTACGGGAGAAACGCAGAGCGGGCCAGGCAGCGCCTGGGTGGACGCGCCAGGATCGTCAAGGACTTTCGCAGGGTCATGGAGATGAAAGACGTGGATGCGGTGTTGGTCAGCACGCCCGATCACTGGCACGCCATCCCCGCTATTGCCGCTCTGGAGGCGGGTAAGCACGTCTACTGCGAGAAGCCGATAGAGCACACCATTCAGGAGGGGCTGGCCATTATTGCGGCGAGCAAGAAGCATCCGGAGCTGGTCTTCCTGACCGGCACCCAACATCGCTCCGCGCCGCATATCATGCGCGCCGCTGAGATGGTCCAGGGCGGCAAGATCGGCGAAGTGCATTTCGTGTCCGTTTGGAATTACTCGAATACCATGCCCGAGGGCATCGGTACCGCGCCCGATGGCGATCCGCCCGCGGACATGGACTGGGATTTCTACCTGGGACCGGCCCCCTGGGTCCCCTACAATCCGAAACGCCATGGCGGCACCTACCGGTCCTTCTCCGATTACTCCAGCGGCCGCGTTTCCGACTATGGCGTGCATCGTTTCGACAGTGTCCATCAGATCATGGGCAGTGACACTCCCACCTCCTGTTATGCCGCCGCCTATCGCTACTGTCTGGGCGGCCTGGGGGACCACCCCGACGTGATGCAGGCGACCTACGAGTACCCGGGATGGATCATGAGTTACGAAGCCCTGGAGTTGAACAGCTTTGGGTCGATGGCCCGTCTGACCCGAGGGCTGCCGCATCACGGCGCCCGACCCGAGGGAAGGAATCGTCCCAACGGCATGATGTTCGTGGGCACGCGGGCAACGCTGATCGTGGATCGCCGAGCCACGGAACTCATTCCCGAACCAGGCCAGGAGGGCAGGATCAAGCCCATGGCGATCGGCAACGACGAGC
>JADFHU010000270.1 GCA_022567055.1 Planctomycetota bacterium | reverse complement strand
TCTTGCCGGTCCCTATGTTAGGATATCTGCGAATGGCCATTTTCGGTAAAATGATCAATACCTCAGGCATGTATCTGTTCTCTAACCTGCTCTCCCGTTTTGTACAGAAGGGTACACTGCGAGTCATTGACTCAGGCGGCAAGGTGCATGAGTTCAAAGGCACGCCGGAACCTCTGGCTACGATCCGGCTGCATAAAGACGACCTTCCTTTCAAGCTATTCAGAAACCCCGAATTGCACCTAGGAGAGGGATACATGGATGGCACGATCACGCTGGTTGACTGCACGCTTTCTGACTTTCTGGGCCTCTTCTCGATTAACCGGAGTTCACTGGCCTCATACCCTTTGCAGAAAGTGATCAGGAAAATAACCCGCATGCTCCGTATCGTCAATCAGCACAATCCGATCGGCAAGGCCCAACAGAATGTAGCGCACCACTACGATCTTTCGAGAGAACTCTATGGACTCTTCCTTGACAGAGACCTTCAGTATTCCTGTGCCTACTTTCTGGGTCCTGATGAGTCACTTGAGACCGCACAGGCAAACAAGAGACGCCACATCACAGCAAAGCTCAAACTTGAGCCCGGCCAGAAGGTGTTGGACATAGGCTGCGGATGGGGCGGGCTTGCGCTCGAGATCGCAAGGCGTGCCGACGTTAAAGTCCTGGGCGTCACCCTTTCAAAAGAACAGTTAAAAGTGGCAACAGAAAGGGCAAAAACCCTCGGCCTCGATGATAGAGTACGCTTTGAACTTCTTGATTACCGGCACATCACCGAGCGCTTTGACAGGATCGTATCCGTCGGCATGTTTGAGCATGTTGGCGTGCTCCGCTATGACGAGTTCTTCAATAAGATGTTCAACATGCTCACTGATAACGGCTTTGCCATTCTACATTCCATAGGACACATGAGTCCGCCGGGTTCGTCAGGCCCCTGGCTCAGAAAATACATCTTCCCCGGCGCATACGCCCCTGCGATCTCGGAGGTATTCGCGGCAACCGAGCGTCAGCACTTATGGGTGAGCGATGTTGAAGTGCTGCGCGTGCATTACGCTGACACGCTGGTGGAGTGGAACAAACGTTTTCAGGAAAACCGCGAAAAGATAGCCGGTATTTATGATGAACGCTTTTGCAGAATGTGGGAATTCTACCTGATATGCGCAGAGGCGGTATTCAGAACAGGCGCAGGAATGGTATTTCAGATGCAGCTTTCACGCTTGAGGGATGCGGCACCTCTTTCACGGGATTATATGTTTGATCGTGAAAGAGAGTATATCGAGGCAGACAGATCTGCGGAGGGGGTAGCACGCTCCTTGATTATTGGCTAGAAGAATGGTCGTGGAACGCACCCTACGTGGCTGTGAAGCCTTCTGTGCTTCAGATGTCCGCAGGCGAGACTGGATATAGATAATGGTATTGGCCTTCTCCCGCAGTTGCCTGGAGTTGATGCAGAATCTTTTGGACATTGTCGTCGGGGCCGGAGATAAACAGGGGCTTGCCGTCCTTGCCGAACTCGATATCCGAGGGACCGATGCTCTCGGCCGCGTCGAGTAGGTGCTGAGAGAGTCGAAAGTCCTTATTGGGTTTGAATCCAAACTGTTTGGCATAGGCAATGGCACCGTAAATGATTTGGTGAGCCAGACCACTGTCACAGGGCTCCGATTCCTGGCGCTCGTAGACTCTGCCCACCACCTCCCTGACATAGCGCGATTCGGAAAAATCAACGTTGGCAAAGGTGTTCTTTAGCCCCAGGCAAAAGATGTCCACGAGGAATACACCAAAGGCCAGGTGTTCATCGGGCTGGCGGCGTGACACCAGGATGGTGGCCAAGCCCTGTTCCCGCCAAGAGGGATTGATCAGACATTCATGAATCGGAAACCGCCGGGCCTGACGGAGCTTCTTCTGGGGGCTGAGCATGGCAAAGGGGACGACCTCGACAAAATGCTGCTTCCGCAATCTATCTTTTTGGCGTTTTTTCAGCAGTTTCTTCTGCTGTTTTGCTACGCCTCTGTCCATGACCGGATCTCCTTATCTTAGCCATTTTTCTTCTGGAACTGCACCTACAGCGACCAGTATAGCGAAGGAGGGATAGGGTCGCAAGCGGTTCACAATCTGGGCGACCTCGTCGGGTATCAGGTCCACGATAGCCGATCCCCTATCACAGACTCTGACTGGCCTGCTCCGTGCCGCCGTAGCCGCCCATGTTGATGAGCGCCCCGTTGGGCAGGGGCTCTGCGTCCGCACTGTCTGTGGGATCGCCCGCATCAATGACGGGACTGTGGGTGTTGTCTTGGCTCCACGTCAGCGTCTCCGGATTCCAGCGGCCGGTCTGTGACCGGAGGTGGTAATCCCCGGGGACCCAAACCGTGTCGGGAAGGAAGGGATCGGTGGCGGGGGATTGATCCGCCTCATGGATCCACTGTCCTGGCCGGGCAAAGAGGGGATCGACGCGCACACTGCCCGGTCCCAGCGGACCGTTACCGTAGTTGGAAAAGAGGAGTTCCGGCCACTCGCCGTGGGCCACTTTGAGATCGACGGGAATATTGTCCCAGAGGAGGGTGTTGGAGACCTTGAGCTTGGGGGAGATGAAGGTGAACAGTCCGCAGCCGAGGCCCTTGCCACCGTTGCCGGTGATGGTGCAGTTGCTCAGCGTGGCGGTGCTGCCCAGGAAGAAGAGCCCGTTGCCACGGTTGCCGGTGATGATGCAGTTGCGGATGGTGGGACTGCTGGCGATGCAGTTGATCCCCGCTCCGTCGAGCGGGTCGTTGCCGTTGGTGATCATGAAACCCATCAGTTGTGCTCTGCTGTCTTCACCGTGGTCGAAGGTGACGACCGCCCCCGAACCGCCTCCGTCTATGACGGGGTAGGGGCCCGGTTCGCCCGGACCGGCGGCGCGGGTGACCGTGATGTGCTTGCCCTCGAAGTTGATCCGTTCCAGGTAGGTCCCGGGTGCTACGCTTACCGTGTTCCCTGGCCCGGCCGCCTGGATGGCCTCCTGGATCGACAGGAAGGGATGATCCGGCGTGCCATCATAGATGGGGCCGATGGCCGAGTGATCGACGTGCAGGGTCCGATCAGAATCGCTAGCCCTTAGCAGGGTAAAGAGTGCTTGAATGGTTCCATCGGCACCCGCCCGGAAAAGGGTGATGGGATTGTTGGGCTCTTCCACGAGACCCGCAGAGACCAATGAGCCGCCCCATCCGGAAAACAGGTAGTCGGGATCTATAATGATGGCGGCGAGGTTCACCGTGCTGCCGTCGGGGTAGGAGAATGTTCCTTCCCCCGGGACCACGACTTGACCGCCGGGGGTTGCGCTTATTTGAATCTCGGCGGCTTCCGACCGGAGCGGTTGGACAAGCAGTGCCACGAATAGAACGGTCTTCAGGGTCAGCTTTTTCATCTACACACTCCTTCTGGCGTGAACGCCTTAATCTACGAAGTATAGCAGGAATAGCATAGATTTTCAAGACAAGCGTACCCGACCGCAGGGCTATCGCATGTGAATGCCAAGTTGATGTGTTTCACGGCTTAAGCGCCATTTATGGAGACTCTCCCCGTGCAATGTAATCAGTAAACAGTAATCAGTGATCGGTATGGGCCAAGCACTGATTACTTTGTCACTGATTACTACCCCCGTGAGATCCCGGCGCCGGGTAGAAAAAGGGGGCATTAACGTCTGCCTAAGTTTACATGCGATTGCCCGGTATCCGACCGTGTCTAAAACGCGGCCGCAGTCAACATAGACGT
The DNA here is from genome assembly GCA_022567055.1 of Planctomycetota bacterium. GTDB lineage: Bacteria > Planctomycetota > Phycisphaerae > Sedimentisphaerales > Anaerobacaceae > JAIPFM01. The sequence goes on along the minus strand of JADFHU010000270.1, from coordinate 3,565 downwards.
TTTCAACCGTCTGCAGGCCTCTTTCGGGTCTCTGCTAGTCGTGATGTAGGCGCCTACAGCGATGGTCGTGGCGCCCAACGCGCAGACCTGCTGCACATTTTCGGCATTGATGCCACCGATGACCACGTGGCCCATTCCTTCTTCGGGGAGTTCCGCCAGGCCCTCCGCCACATAGGCCAGTCCCGCTGGCTGAAGGTGGGGCTTGGTGGAGGTGGGGAAGGCAGGCCCCAGGGCGACATAGCTGGGGATCTTTTTCAGAGCGACGGAGAGTTCGGCACGGTTATGGGTCGTTAGTCCGAAGATTAAGGGCTGCAACTGGAGCCGGCGGGCATCCTCGATGGGCAGGTCCTCTAGACCCAGATGGACACCGTCCGCTCCCGAGGCGACAGCAATGTCGGTGCGGTCGTTGATAATGCTGAGGATATTGTGGGAGCGACAGATCTGTACGAATTCCTTGGCCAGGTCGAGCCAATCACGGTCGCAGAGTTCTTTGGCTCGCAGTTGTAGACAGTCGGCTCCCCCCCTGACGCACTGCTCTGCCAGGGTCAAGACCCCGTCCCTGTCATCGCCGCCCAGGAGCACATAGAGCCGCACGCTCTGAAACCTCTGGGTTGGGATCCCTAGCAGCATGATGTCCTTTTCAAGCGTATAACTCTGATACCTCAGGGCTTCGATCACTTTGGCCAGCCGCGGGTCCTCTATTTGAATCATCTCGGAAAGGGTCCGCAGGGCTTCGGTCAGGCGCTTGCAGCCGGCTCTCAGACAGTCCTCCAGGTTACTCCGTTCCAGTGGGTCGGCTATCAGGGATGCCGTGCCCACGTCGCCCGCGGTGTCTCTGCAGGTAATGAGCCCCTGGAGGTCGAGCGCTGTGAGGGCGTGTGTCAGGTCGTGGCGGATCCGTTTGGTCCGCGCGGAGAGATGGGCATTGTTCAGTGCGAAACGGCAATACTCTTCAACCACCCTGAGTGCTTCGCGGGCCCGATTGAAATTCGCGTCAATGATTCGCAAGGCAGCTTTCTGTGTCATGATGGCAATTATATGGCGGTGCTGGCAATAGGTGAAAAAACTTCGCCGGATCTTTTTGCCCGAGTCCCAATGTGCCCTATACTTTGAGTGTAAGGAAAACATGAAAGCAAGTGTGGTCCTCAGGACCTGTTTTCAGGGGGCCACACAGCACAATACTCCTTCCTTCTTCTCTTGGGGGGGGCGGCAGACCGGAGAAATCCAGGGCATGGTCTTTGCTGTCCCTCTCTATTTTTTGCGCCGGTCGAGAGGACAGAAAAAACAAGCTCAATCGACCTCCTCCGTACGGACCCCACTCGCTCAAAGGTACTAGTTGACTTCAAGCGTGCATCGTGTGATGGGGTCTCTGCCCGTCCAGCGGCATTGCCAGACGCCAAACAGGCTGCGCCTGCCACGTTCGAGTTGGTTGGGATTGAAGAGTGTCCCCTTGCGCCAGCCGATCACCTCATCCGCGATACGCTCGGTTTGGTCGGCAGACAAGACGCGAGGATTTAGTTCGCCAGGATCCAGCGATAGGTCATAGCGCGTCGCCTCATTGACGGACGAATCGTAGATGACTTTTTGATCGCCCACAATATAGCCCGCTGGCCCGGCCGGAACCCAACCGGAGAAATAGACCTTTCTGTTGGGAGGAATAGGACCCAGTGCGTTGAGCCCATCGAACTGACCGGCCTGAGTGTCGAATCCCAGCAGTGTTAGGAGTGTCGGGGCCACATCAATGGAGGAGACGGGCGTGTCGATCCGTGTGCCGGCTTGAATACCGGCAGGGCTGCGCAGGGTCCACACGATGCTCAGGGCCTCTTCAAAGCCAATGCGCTCATGGCCAGTTTGACCGTGCTCGCCCAGGGCTTCGGCGTGATCCCCAACAATACAAACAATTGTGTTGTCTCTAAGATGGAGTTCTGTGAGTTTGCGGTCCAAGGCTGCGAGAAAGCCGTCGGTGTAGCGCACAATCTGTCGGTATCGGTCGAGCGATTCGGCCGCGGGTTCTCCGTACCAGGCAGGCACCTCATAAGGATCATGCGCTGCAGAACAGAGGGCGGTAATGAAAAAGGGCTCGTCGCTGGACTGAATCCAGTCTGCGATGGGATCAATCATCATATAGTCATCACCGCCAAGATATCCCAGGTAGCGGTTAGGGTCATTGATCTGTTCCCTGGCCCAGAAGGAATCAAAGCCCAGGTTGCTGACCAAAGAGGGCCGCGATTCAAAGCTGCCCTTGGCGGATTGGAAGAAGGCGCTCCGATACCCCTGCTGACGCCGCAGGATGGTCGCCAGGCTCGCATAGGGCCGGTCTAGGGGAATCGCCTCGACCGAATCGTGCGATCCGCCCGGATAACGTCCTGTCTGCAAGGAAAAGATTGCCTTGCTGGTATGCGTGAGGGTAGACCGGGCACTGCTAAAAACGACACCCTGCTTCGCGAAGGATTCGAGATAGGGGGTCAGATGGCTGTCTTTATCTGCAAAAGAGGTGGCAGCATATTGGATACTCTCCAGGATGACCATGACCACATTGTACTTGGGTGGCGTTTCCTTCTGGGGGAGGTTGATCTGGTCATCTAGAGGTATCTGACGATGGGCCAAACGCATGTCTTCGCGACTAATGGACGATCCGTCCGGTAAAAAAATGCTGGCAATCGCCTTGAGCTGACTGTTGTAGTGCAAGCTCTCGGTCGCTACCTGTGAGGCTCGTGTGCGTGCGGCGAACGTTCCACGGGCGGGAATGGTGACACTAATCAAAACGAGAATGACGGCGAGACGACTCACGAGCGCCCTGCGTGTGTAGGTGGGCCGCGCCGGCCTGAGTAAGACGAAGAACATGAATGTTAACGCCACGGCGCTCGGTCCCAACAGAGCAAACGCAGGGAGAGGCATTTTAGCTAGGTTAATTCCCACGATGGCAAAATGATTGAGGGGATCTTTGAAAAGGGGGATGACCTCGGTAGGAAGAATCTGTGTTCCCGTCTTAACAATCCACGCGGCGTTGACGACCGACCACGTACAAATCAGAGCCGCCGTGACCGTGACGCTGCGAAAAACCCAGGTCTTGGGCCACTTGTGGCAAATGGCGACAAGAATCGCTTCGACTGTGATCAGCACGCCCAGGTCTGCCAGAATCCAGACGAAGTACTCTCCCGTCACGTTATAGCGTACCGAGTGGTAAAACTTGGTCGCCAAGGTGCAAAGCAAAGCACCTAGTATGATCACACTGTGTGCCTGTGGTGCGAGAGCACGGTATGTCCTGCGGAGGGGATGCACCCCGGCCGACACGGTAGTCAGTAGTTTTTCCCTTCTGCGCATTGGACTAGCATACCAGAATGCGGTCGACTTGGCAAGCGAACTGTCGGTCCTTTATTGATCACTGTCGGCGGGGGGGGAGCAGGGCAATCGCAGATAAGCAATTAGAGCGCCTAACAAAATGAATCGGCGCACCGAAAACGAGCGTTTCTGCGACTGGCAAGGAAGGCGAAGCAGGCCGTCCGAGGACGGTCGATGGAGCCTGACGCCGTCCAGACGCAGAATAAGCCGTTTGAATGCAGAG
>JADFHU010000269.1 GCA_022567055.1 Planctomycetota bacterium | reverse complement strand
TAAAACATGAAAGGTGCAACACATGATGGACTGAGCAAACGATTCAATAAGAGTGTAGTACGTCGTGTGTTTGGTGTAATTACTAGCGTTGTGTTTGTGTGGGCGATACTTGCTGGTTGGTGGTGGTTCTCTGGTGAGTCTTTGGAAAGAGGCGAAAACTTAGCTATTCTATGGATGTTTGGGTGTGTTGTGTCATGGAGTGTGTCTGTAGTTGAATGGGATAATAATATTGAAAAAGTATGAATAATAAATTTATTAAAAAATATATGAGATTAGCCCAACAAGTTGGAGAAGATTCTAATCCTTGTTATTCAAGACATGTTGGTATTGTTATTGTTAATCCAGTACAAAATAGAATCTTATCAATAGGATGGAATGGCCCTCCTCGCGGTGTTCCCCATTGTGATTCATTTGAACATTTAAATGATATATTTTGGGAACAACTTTCTCGTGATGATCAAGATGCATTGCGCGAGTCTTGTGCACATGAAGACGAGAAATATTCTCCCCTATTCTTTCAAAATTCTTACCGGCATCCTTCGAGTGGTAGACACGATTGCCCAGAATGAAAATTTCATTTTCATCGTCGGGGGCTACCCGAATGTCAGCGAACTTCCATCCGTAAACCGAGTAGACCTTGTAAATACTTTCTGCGTGAGTGCGCTTCCAACTCTCCCCTTTGTCGTTGGACCGGTAAACCTCAGCGCCAACGAATCCGTCTTCCGTCGGCGCATGGTTGTCAATGAATGCATAGACAACATTGGGATGGGTCGGGGCAATGGCGAGACCGGAGCGTCCCAACTCAACTCCTTCGGGAAGCCCTCCGCCCAGGCGTTTCCAGTTAGAAGCGCCGTCGGTCGTCTTGTAGACCCCGCTTTCCAGGCCGGACATTTTATAGCGCGTTTTTTGCCAAGCTGTGGCGTAAAGCGTTTCCGGATCTTCCGGATCCATGGCTAAGTCAACGACTCCGGTTTGCTCGTTAATCGAGAGCGCGTGAGTCCAAGTGATCCCTCCGTCCATGGTCTTGAACAGGCCACGTTCGGGATTGTCGCCCCATGCATGGCCGATGGCGGCCACATAAACGATGTCCGGATTTGTGGGATGAATCAATACCTTGCCGATGTGGTGAGTCTCGGCAAGGCCCATGTGCTGCCAGGTGGCACCCCCATCGATCGATTTGAACACGCCGGTTCCCGAGTAGGAATAGCCGCTATGACGGGGCTGAGTTTCACCGGTGCCGACCCAAATGATATCAGGATCGGAAGGCGCCAAAGCCACGTCTCCTATTGAGAATGAGGATTCCTTCTCAAAGATCGGCGTCCAAGTGATGCCGTTGTTGACGGATTTCCAAAGATTGCCAGAACCGGCTCCCAGATAAATCGTCGAACCGGTGCAAGCGAGCGCTTCGATCCTTCCCCCTTGCCGAGTGGGTCCCATAGCACGCCATTTGAGGTTTTTGTAAGGCGATGTTTCCTCCAAGCTTCGATGCATCTCCCAAGAGGCTAATCGAGCCTCCGCCGTGGTGGTCTGGGACCATGCGTCGTTACAGTTAGAGAGCGCAATCATGGCGGCAATCACGCACGGAAGTTTAAAGTGGAAGAGTCGTTGGTTCATGTTTAAGAGTCCGAGCCTAAGTAGGTTTGTAGAATACGCTGAAAACCAATATACATCATATACTCAAGCGTCTGCGTCCCCACCTTGCTGAGACAGTGCATCCCTTTGGCGTGACCCCGGGCCGACCTCAGCGCGGGCATCAGAACGGACATCAAGATGGCAATGACAACCAAGAGTTCAATCAGTGTAAATCCCTCCTTTCGTATTGTTTTCTCCTGTGTGGTAGAGCCAAACTATTGAGGTTTTGGCATAAGCACTAATTCTATCCCTAACCCCAAAGTAAATCAATCCAGAACTGTGGACCTACGTGTGGGGAATTAACTGTTTCACACGGGTCGTATCTTGATCTTGAAAAGCTTAGGACGCGCAAAACAATAACTTACCGCTTCTCCATCTCATCTTCAGGTCGTCTTTGGCCGTTCCTCAATCGCGAAATCCTCAACGTAGGCCCACTACGCGTCCGGTTTCGCTCAATCGATCACGACCAAATCCAACCTAAATCTGAGCGGATAATTCGGTAACTTATTGTTTTGCACGCCCTAACCCGGCCACGTTTTAGCAAATACAGAATTCGGCAAATAACCGGTGCAGTCTCAGACTACGGTCCAGACCAGATCGTGGGCCGGATTTAGAGGCGCTTTCCTGTATTTTGACTAAAACGGACCGGGCACACACCAATGCAACAGCCCCAGGGCTGTTTTCCATTGACCGCCCATCCCCTCGGGCGTACAATCATTTCTATGGTTGTTGAATCAAATCTCCCATCAGTTGGAACGCTACATTGGTCCAAGCTCTGGTGGCTTGGATTAATACTGATGGCAATTCCGTTTCCCGCTTTGACTCAGACGACCGTCGACCCACCCATGCCGGATCCAGTGGAGCAGCGTAGCGAAGGTGAAGGGCCTTATCGGCGGCTGGTTCTGCGTGGTGCCTACATGATCGACGGGACGGGCGCACCTGCGCAGGGTCCGGTCGACATCGTCGTGGAAAACGACCGCATCGCGGAGATCCGCGTTGTCGGCGCGCCAAAGCTGGCGATTGATCCGGACAAACGCCCAGCGCTCGACGGCGGAGAGGAGATCGACCTCTCCGGGTCATATATCATGCCGGGTTTCATCGACACACACTTGCATCTGCACACCATGAAGTCGGGACAGCAGGTGCCGCCCGAATATGTGTTGAAGCTATGGCTTTCACATGGCATCACGCATGGTCGCTCAGTGGGAAGTGACAACACGAGGTGGATCATCGAGACGGCGCGTCGCAGTGCGCGTAATGAAATTACCGGGCCTCGGATGGAGGTGTATCCGATGTTTGGCAGGAAGGCGATCGGCGAGGCGACTCCCGATACGCCCGAAAAGGCGCGGCAGCAGATCCGCCTGATGAAAAGGCTTGGCGCATCCGGTGTGAAATTCATAGGCGCGCCGGAGAACATTCTTGTTGCAGCGCTGGACGAAGCCAACAAGCTGGAACTCAATTCCACGATGCATCATGCGCAGATCGCGGTTACGCACTCAAATGTCCTGGACACGTCGGCTGCCGGTCTGAAGTCCATGGAACACTGGTACGGACTGCCTGAAGCGATGTTCAAGGACAGGATTATCCAGCGTTACCCATCGGACTACATTTACCAGGATGAACAAAACCGCTTCGCGGAAGCTGGCAGGCTTTGGAAGCAGGCCAGCGCGCCGGGATCGGAAAAATGGAATACGGTGATGGAAACACTGCTGGAACGGGACTTCGGGTTGTCACCGACGCTCACGGCCTACATCGCGACGCGAGACGTGATGCGCATGGCGCGAGCAAAGTGGCATGAGGAGTACACGATGCCGCAACTCTGGGACTGGTATCGCCCCAATCGGGATTCGCACGGTGCCTACTGGTTCTATTGGACCCTGAATGACGAGATCGAATGGAAGCACAATTACCGCCTGTGGATGCAGTTCGTAAACGAATACAAAAACCGCGGCGGGCGGGTCACGGTAGGCTCAGACTCCGGTTATACCTACAACCTTTACGGTTTCGGGCACATCATGGAGATGGAGTTACTTCGTGAGGCAGGGTTCTCCGAACTCGAAGTCCTGCACTCCGCCACTCTGCAAGGTGCGCGGCAGCTCGGGATCGATGCGGACTTTGGCTCGATCGAAGTTGGCAAAAAAGCCGACTTTGTTATCGTCGACGAAAACCCTCTGGCGAATCTTCACGTCCTGAGGGGCACGGGCGCCGTGCGGCTGAATGACGACACCGGCGAGGTCGAACGGATAGGCGGTATCAAGTACACCATCAAAGATGGCATCGTTTATGATGCAGTCCAGTTGCGACGCGACGTACGCAACATGGTCAAGGCCGAGAAAGACAAACTGGGAATTCCAGCGGGCCCAATGCCGATAGAGACGGTCCCGTACGAGAACTAAAAAAGAGCGACGTCAGTCGTGAAACCATGCAGGGAAATGGTATGCACCTAGTAAAACGCCCAGCTCTGCGACTCCGCCGCTAAGTAGATGAGTGAATCAACAACAGAATCTGGTAAAGGTTCTTCCGTAGGTGCCGTGTTCAGTTCACGCTGGGCCATGATGCTGGTGATGCTGGGCATGGCCGTGGGCACGGGCAACATCTGGCGCTTTCCACGTATCGTCGCCAAGAACGGTGGGGGTGAGTTTCTGATTGCCTGGGTGGTCTTTTTGTTTCTCTGGTCCATCCCACTGATACTGCTTGAATTCGGCATGGGCAGAAAAACCCGCAGTGGTCCTATCAAGGCCTTTATTATTATGATGGGCCCCAGGTGGGCATGGATGGGCGCATTCTGTGTGTTCGTAACATCCGCCATTACCTTTTATTATACGGTTGTGGCCGGCTGGACACTCCGCTATACCATTGCTTCCCTTACGGGCGAAATTCCCGAAGCAACCCCGGGTGCATTTTGGGAATCCTTCACCAACTCTTACTGGCCGGTTCTGACCCATGGTATCATGATTACACTTGCGGTCTGGGTGGTCGTCAAAGGGGTGGGCCGGATTGAAAAAATTGTGAAAATCCTGATGCCCACTCTGCTTATACTGATTGTTATGCTTACGATACGCGCCCTCACATTGCCGGGGTCCGGCGCAGGGCTTTCTTATATGTTCAGTGTAGACTGGGGCAATTTACTCAATGCCAAAATCTGGATCGAAGCCCTGACACAAAATGCCTGGGATACCGGCGCCGGCTGGGGCCTCGTCCTCTGTTACGCGGCCTATATGCGTGAAAGAGAAGATACCGCATTAAATGGCTTTATTCTGCCTACTGCCAACAACGTGGTTTCCCTGATGGCAGGTATCATGGTGTTTTGCACGGTATTTTCCGTTGTTCCCCAGTTGATCGAGCAGGCGCAAACTGATCCTTCGGTACTTTCCGGCCTGGATAAACTCGATGAGGCGGTACGAGGCGGAGCCACTTTTTCAGAAGACTTGATGCAGGAGACCATTTTTTCAGATGGCAATGCCGGCATTACCTTCGTATGGATGCCGCAGCTTTTCAAGACATTAGGGTTCGGCCGGGTATTTATGCTGCTGTTTTTTATGGCACTTTCTTTTGCCGCTTTCACAAGTCTGATTGCCCAGGTGGAAGTGATGGTGCGTGCCTTTGTAGATGCCGGTGTGAACCGTGTCAAAGCCATCAAAATTGTGGGCATCGCTACCTTTGTACTGGGTGTGCCTTCGGCCATTTCCATGAATGTACTCAACAATCAGGATTGGGTCTGGGGTGTGGCTCTGATGCTGGCGGGTCTTTTCTTTTGTATTTCAGTCATACCCTATGGCGTGAAAAAGTTCCGTGAAGAACAGATGAACCACGAGGACTCGAATATCCGCATTGGGGTATGGTGGGATATCGTGATTAAGTTTCTTGCTCCGATTCAAATGGCCTTTTTACTGGTCTGGTTCATGATTCAATCCTACAAAGAAAACCCTGTTGGCTGGCTGGCCTTTTATGACAAAGACAACATTTCTAATGTGGGTGCGGTTCTATGGCAATTTGCCATAGTGCTGGTTGCTCTCATTGCTCTGAACAAATGGATTGTGAAGAAGACCCTCAATGATGATGGTGAAGGGAACAAGGGCAAATGAGAGGGAGCAAAAAGGGTCAAGGGACATAAATACGTAAAATCAGAATAAAAAATAATACATCGCCAAGTTTAGTCTGACAGTCCCTCAGCATTTCAAATCAGTCCCTCAATTGCTTTTCAAGATCGATTCTAATACTCTGCGTGTCTCGGTGGAATTGGGATCTATCTGCAAAGCAATGCGAAGTTCTTTGAGGGCCTCGTCTCTATGTTTCTGTCTATTCAGTAGAAGACCCAGATTGACATGCATCACCGCATCGTGTGCGGCGATGCCGGCGAGCAATGCCAATTGTCCACCGTGCCAATCCGGCGATTCTTCCCGCAGCACCACGCTGCACAAGAGGCTTGCCCCTCTCGGCGAATGCCAACTCCGCCCCAGCCGGCCACGACCGGCAGACTGATAATCGGTCAGGACGACCAGTCCGTCGGTATCCGGGTCTTTCGATCGACTCCGGGCGAGGTCGTTGGTGCTGGAAGTGGTCTCCACAAATTCGACTCTTGCGCCGATGCGGTTCGCGGCGAAGCTCGTTCGAATGTCGTCAATCCGTAGGCGTCCGGATTTCACTCTTGGAATCATCAGCGGCTAAGACCCTCCATTCGCGGCTACTCTTCTACCCTCGATTCAACCCCGGTCACAAACGACCGGTCCCAGTCCCAATCGATCGAATCGATGGGATCGTCCTTTCGTGCAACGACGAACATGATAGGTTTTCCCGTTCGATCGTTGAAATCCACTCCCACCGGATCAGTGTAGTATCGCTGGAGAAACGTCCGCCATTCCTCAAACGGCTCTTCGTCGAACAGTAGCAGAATCACGCGGGGAAGCCGCCGCTCGAGTTCCTCCAGAAGGATTTTTCTTCGTCGCTTAACACCGCTGTATCCCGCCCCCAAGCCGGTGATCATCGTGTAACGCGAAGCGCAACGCCGCTCGGCATAATAGTAGATGGATGCGTCATTCCCGAACACGAAGATCTCGTCAGTGGGATCGGTGACTTTTTTCACGTTTCGCCCCTGCCCTCGACCCCAGAAATCGCGGGAGTTGTAGCGTTGGACGGTGATGTCAAAGAGGCTACGACTAAAGTAACTTCGGTATTCTGAAATCAGCAGCCACACCGGTATCGCCACGCAGACTGCACCGAGAGCGGCGCGAGTCGCATATTTCGTTACCGGAAACCGTCGCCGGAGTCCGCGAACACAATCCGCGGTGGCCTTAGCAACTGCTAGAAGGGCTGGTGGAATAAGCAAGTAATAGTAATGAGGCCAAGACTTGCCTGGTAGGCAAACGGCGATGTAGCTCGAAATAACGTAGATCACGATGAGCGATATCAACGGGTCGCGTCGCCGAAACCATGCGAAAGCCAGCCAGAGGGTTGCGGGTACCGAAGCGAGCCACAGCGGCCAAGCACTGTCAAAAATGAACGGATGCCTTTCCGGCGCGAAAAAACCCACGAATCGACCGAAGAACCCGCTGGACGCACCGCTATAGCCGAGATTGAACAGGAAGACGGCGTCGATGAACTCCGCGAATCGTTCGGTGGCCGCAAAATAGAGGAGGGCACCGGACCACATGAGGGCGGGGGGTATGCCAAACGCCATGATGTCGAGAGCAGCCGCTCGCCCGGAAGACC
>JADFHU010000268.1 GCA_022567055.1 Planctomycetota bacterium | reverse complement strand
TCCGCAAGGTCGCAATTACTGATCACAGATCACAGTTCGCAGATCGCTGACTACTGATCACTGATTACTGATTACTACTGACCACTGACAACTGCCCCCACAAAACTTGCGCTTAGCGCAGGTTTTTTCTTTTTCCGCTCCCCCCCTGGAAAAAATGTAACAAAACCGTCATAATAGCGTCTAGTTTCTGTGAGCCTTAGGTGACTGCATGTTAATATAGTGAGTATCTGCATTCACGATTGATCAAGAATCGATTGCTGTTGCGAAGGGAGATACGCCAATGGACAAACCTACCAAGAGAGACCTGCCTGCCCAGGACTCCGAGTTGATCGAACATCTGATCCGTCAAACGGAGACCCTGCGGCAGGAAATTCACAAGGTGGTCTTTGGTCAGGAGCAGGTCATCGAGGAACTCCTGATCGCTCTGCTGGCCCGAGGCCATGCGCTGTTGATCGGGGTGCCGGGGCTGGCGAAGACGCTGCTGGTCAAGACACTCTCCGGCGTGTTGGAATGGGAGTTTAAACGCATCCAGTTTACACCGGACATGATGCCGTCCGACATCACCGGCACAGAGATCCTGCAGACCGACTCCGAGACCGGTCAACGCGTCATGCAGTATGTGAAGGGGCCTATCTTTGCGAACCTCGTGTTGGCGGATGAGATCAATCGGGCGCCTCCCAAGACGCAGGCGGCGTTACTGGAGTCTATGCAGGAGTATACGGTGACGGCGGCGGGTCGTACTTATGCGCTGAAACGGCCCTTTATGGTGGTGGCGACTCAGAACCCCATCGAGCATGAGGGGACCTATCCGCTGCCGGAGGCTCAACTGGACCGCTTCATGTTTAACATCAAGGTCGACTACCCGGACCGGGCCCAGGAGATGCATATTGTGCAGGAGACGACCAGCCACGATGACGCATCGGTTGTCACAGTCATGACTCAAAAAGAAGTACTGGCCTATCAGGAGCTGGTCCGTCGCATCCCTGTCTCGAAGCACGTGTTGGCCTATGCGGTGGATTTGGCCATGGCCAGCCGACCGGGGCCGGATGCCCTGCCTTTTGTCAGGGAATATGTCGAGTGGGGTGTAGGTCCGCGTGCGTCACAGTACCTGATCCTAGGCGCCAAGAGTCTGGCGCTGCTGCGGGGCCAGCCGGCGCCTTCCTGCAAAGACGTGCGGGATGTGGCCCTACCCGTGTTGCGGCATCGACTCCTGTGCAACTACCGGGCCGCTGGCCAGGGCATTGATTCCGAGACGGTGATCGGCAAACTGCTCCAGTCGGTGAAGGAATCCAGTTACACCAGCAAGGGCATCCCGAGGACCCCTTTGTCGGCATTGAAGGACCGCAATTTAAGTCAGGGGCGGGGTGTGTCCAAGACCTTGGAAAACATATCACGAGCGATGCGCGGCTAGGCTCTGTCTCGCCGGGTTAGATCGAGACGTTTGAATTATAGTTGTTTCAGGCCAGGTCGGATTGAGAGACGCCGATGGCACAGAAACCGAAGACTGTAGGGACATCGAACACGCAGAGCTATTTGGAGGAGAGCGATCTGCAGTGCCTTCGCCACCTTCGCTTTGTGCCCCGGGTCCGAATCGAAGGGGCCTATATCGGCAAGCACCAGTCTCCTCTGAGAGGGCAGTCTCAGGAGTTTACCGACTACCGTGATTACTCGCCCGGCGATGAGATCCGTCGCATCGACTGGAAGGTCTACGGACGGACAGACCGTCACATTATCAAGCTCTCGGAGCAGGAAACCGTGCTCACCTGTTATCTGATGCTCGACAGTAGCGCCTCCATGGCATTTGGGGGACGCTCCTATGAGGACTATTTTGGTGCAGAGGATGTGTCCAAGTTTGACTATGCCGGCCGTCTGGCCGCGGCCCTGGCCTTTCTCATCGTGCAACAGGGGGACAAGGTCGGTCTTACCCTGTTTGACGCCCAGGTCAGGTGTCACCTACCGGCCGGGGGGACGTTCGCCCATCTCCACCGGCTCTTGGCCATGCTGCAGAGCAACCGGGCCGGACGCAAGACACAGCTCATCGAGGCGCTGCGTCAGGCCTACGCCTTGCTGCCCCGACGGGGCGTGCTGATCCTGATCTCGGATCTCCTGGATGATCCCGAGGACCTCTTTGAGGCGCTCGACATGTACCGTCACCGGAACTTTGAGATCATCCTCTTCCACGTGATGCACCAACATGAACTGGAATTGCCGCAGTTGACCAGCATCAACTTTATCGATGCCGAATCGGGTGAACGACTCACCTCCATCCCAGCGGACATCCGCAAGACCTACCATAAGGAGTTGAAGGGCTTCATGGATCAGGTGAGGACGATCGCGGCGTCTCGCAGGATGGACTATGAATTGATGAGTACGGCGATCGGACCCTATGCCGCGCTGGAACAGTACTTGGGAAGGCGAAGTCAGCGATGGGGTTGCTAGTCGCAGCGATCATCTTCGGGAATCCGGCGTTTTGGCTGGGTCTTCTGGCTCTGGGCATTCCGCTCGCTATTCACCTGTTGACCCGAAGAACGCCTAAAAAGATGATTTTTCCCACCCTGCAGTTCCTGCGCAAGGCCATGGCCCGCAAATCGAATCTCTACCGCATACGACACTGGCTTCTGTTGTTGTTGCGGACCGCCTTGGTGCTCTTTGTGCTCTTGGTCTTTCTGAAACCCGTGTGGACTCAGGGCGCCAGCCGTCGCGTCACCGACCCTGAGGCGGTCAGAACGCAAGTCATCCTGCTGGATGCCTCCGCGAGTATGGGGTATGCCTCCGCCGGCGTGACGCCCTTTGCCCAGGCCAAGGTGGCCGTCGGCAAGATATTGGCGCAGCACCGGCCCGGCGACCGTGTCAATCTGATCCGCATGGGCCGCACGCCCCGCAGTTGCCTGGATGAGCCCAGCGACAGTGTCTTCTTTGTACGCAAGGATCTGCAGACGATGGTCCTCAGCGAGGAGCATGCGCAGATCAATGCGGCCCTGGCCGAAGCGCTGCAACAACTCGAGAGGATCTCCGAGGGTCGCAAACAGATCTTTCTGGTCTCCGATTTTCAACGCACCAATTGGTCGGCGGTCGATTTCAAGGCCGTGGGTGAGGGGATCGAACTTTTCTTCATTCCGGCGGGCACAGAGACCACGGTCAACCGTGCGGTGACCGATATCACCATCCGCCCGAGCCGTCCCACCGTGGGAGAGGCTGTCGAGATCGTCTGCAAGGTGGCCAACTATGGCGACCAGGCCTGCCGCCTGCCGCTGGAGTTGACCTTTCGGGAGGGCGCCACCTTTCGCAAGGAACTGGACTTGAAACCGCATACCACGGCTTCCGCCAGCTTCGAGATGCGCTTTCATGAGCCCGGTCAATTCGAGGGCGAACTCTCCATTCCCGACGATGGTTTGGCGATCGACAACACCCGCTTTCTGGCACTCACCGTGGCCGAAAAGGTCCACATTCTAGTGGTCTCGGATGCCCCGGGCCGATCCGCCACGACGGGACGCCGTCTCCTGGAGAGGGCGATCAACCCCTTTGTGCGGGCGCAACAGGCGACGGCGGTGGCCTCTGTCATCCCCTCCACCGAGCTGACCGCTGCGGCGCTGTCCCAGGCCCAGGTGGTGATGCTATGCGAAGTGAGCGAGTTGTCGAAGAGAGCCGCCCAGGTCCTATTGAGCTATCTCGGAGAGGGGGGCAGTGTGGTCTACTTCCATGTCGGGGGCGCCGATGGTCTGAATCTCAGGCGGCTGGCGGCGGTCTCGGAGGGTGCATTTGTATTGCCCTTCAAGTTGACGGGGCAGGTCGAACTACGCAGTCGCGATCGCTTCGCCACGCTGGCCCAAGCCAACTTCGACCATCGGATGCTCGCTCGCTTTAGGGAGTCCAGTGAACTGGCGGACCTGCGCTTTTACCGCTTCTTCAGCACGGAGCGGATCGAGCACCAGGGGCAGGTCCTCATGCGGTTTGATGACGGCAATATTGCCATGGCGGAGACGACCGTGGGGCCGGGGACACTGCTGCTCTGCAATTTTAGCTGTTCTTTAGAGCACAGTGATCTGGCCAAGCACACCCTCTTCGTGCCCTTGGTCCATGAGATGATTAAGCACCTACGTCCCAGCGCCGGCACCCGGGATGCCTTCGTCGTGGGAGATGCCTGCTATATGACGGTGGCCGGCATCACCGCTGAGAGCGAACTGGTCTTCCGCGACCCGGCCGGAAGGGTCGTGCAGGGCAGCGCCGACCTGGGGTCGCAGGGCGCCGCCTGCTTTTTTCCGCAGGCCCAGACCTGCGGCCTGTATCGTGTCCTGGTGAATGATGAGGTGGCCGGTGCGCTGGCCGTCAACGTGGATCCCCTGGAGAGTAACTTGGATCGATTAGAGGTCTCTCAATTGGCAGAGTTGGCCCGCGCCTCGCAGGGCGAGACAGTCACGGTGGCCGGTCGGCAGGCCAACCTGGAACAGGCGCTGGCGGGAAAACCGCTTTGGCCGGTCTTGTTGATGATTGCCATCGGCCTACTCTGCACGGAACAACTGGTGGTGACTGCGTGTCGTTGAGGTCATAGCACTATGTCTTGGTCCCTGGTGTTCAAGCCTGTGATACCGATGCCCGCCCTGTTGGGGCTGGCCGCCGTGGCATTGCTTGCCGTGGTGGGCGGCTATGCGCTGGGTGCCAAGGGGACCGGAAGATGGCGTAGATCGATTCTGACGCTTTTGCGTCTGGTGGTCCTGGGGATTCTGCTGTTGATTCTGGCCCGACCGATGGTCTTGCAGCCCGCAGAACTAGTGTCGGATCGACCGGTCTTTGCGATCCTGATGGACACGTCCCAAAGCATGAACACGGTAGACGTCGGCGGCCAGAGTCGATTCGACGCCGCGGTGTCGGCCTTGACGGGGTCACAGGGCCGCTCATTCCTCGCCGACCTGTCCCGCCGATTTCGCGTCCAGCTCTACGGTTTTGATGAGGGGGTCCGTCGGCTGTCCGTCAGAGAGTTGAGCTCTCAAGCGCGGGCCGAAGGCAGGGACACCCGGATTGCGGCAGCCCTGATGGAGGTGGGCGAGGGCCGGGCGGGAAGGGCCCCTAAGGGGATCTTGCTGATCAGCGATGGCCGCAGCAATGAATTCCAGGGCCAGGCCGAGGTGTATCAGGCCGCCCGCTATCTCCGTACGCACAAGGTGCCCGTTTGGACCATGCCTCTGGGGTCTGATACGGATGTCCGGGATGTCACCCTGACGGCAAGCCTCAGTTCCAACTACATCCTGGCGGATCAGCCGGCCTCGATCCGGGTGACGGTCGCGAGTTCGGGATACGACAACTGGCATGTCAAGCTCAACCTCTATCGTGAGGAGGTCTATGTCACCTCCGCGCAAGTCGAGTTGCAGAGCGGGCATGCCGAGGTCCGCTTTCCCATCCGTGAGGAGACCCAAGGCGCGTTTCAGTACCGTGTCGCGGTAGAGCCTCTGCCCGGCGAGGCTGATACGGCGAACAACGAACGCCGGCTGGTCGCCAGAATAGTGAATGAAAAGGTCAAGGTCCTGGTGGTCGAGGCCAAGCCCCACTGGGACAGTAAATTTCTGCTTCGCGCCCTGCGCTCCGACATGAACGTCGAGGTGACCTCCATATTCCACATCAACCGGGACAAGACCTTTGCCGTGGTCGAGCGGATTTCCGCAGAGGACGCCCTGGTCAAGGAGGTGGTGCCGGGCGTGCAGATGCCCCGCACGAAGGAGGCCTTGTACGGCTATGACTGTGTCATTTTGGGTCGACACATGGATGATGTCTTTACCAGCAAGGACCTGTCGCTGCTGCAAGACTACGTGATTGAACGGGGCGGCAGCGTGGTCTTTTTTCGGGGCAAACCCTATACGTTGGCCTCGCCCCAACTGGCCCGACTGGAACCGGTCACCTGGGGAGAGGGCGCCGTGCACGACGTTCACTTCGACTTGACGGGAGAAGGCAAGTCCCACCCCATGTTTAACTACGCGGCCCATGCCAGCCCGGGCGATGTGATTGTGCGGGAGTTGCCGGGCATGACGAGTATTACCCGTGTGGACGACCAGCGATCGCTAGCCGTTGTCCTGGCCCAGACCGAGGACGACCGCAATGGCCAGCCGATGGCCACGGTGGCCTATCATCGCTATGGTAAGGGCAAGGTGATGAGCATCGGCGCCGCCGGTCTCTGGCAATGGGGATTTCTGCCGGAATCCTTGCAGGCCTATGATGACATTCACACCCGATTCTGGAGCCAGATGATCCGTTGGCTGATCTCCGATTCGGAATTCCTGCCGGGGCAAGACATCTCCTTTGTGGTCGATCGTCATACCTACGAACCGGGCGAGATGGTGCGACTGGCCCTCAATGCGAAGCTCGTCGACCGTGCACGCTTCCGACCGCGGATTGAACTGACGGATCCTACGGGAGAGAAGACGGTGCTGATCCCAGAACGTCAGGGGGAGAGTGACACGCTCTACGCCGCCTACTACCTGCCGGAACACGAGGGTCAATATGAGGCCGTCCTGTACGACAACACCGGCCGCCCGGAGACCGATAGGGTTCGCTTCACCGTGTATGACGACTCTCTGGAGGCACGCTACGTACAGTCCGACAGAGGTCTCTTGGCTCAACTCGCGCGGACCACCGGTGGGGAATCCCTGGCGCTGGAAGATCTTCCGGAGCTACCTGCCCGGATAAAGGCCTTCGAACAGCTTTTTCGTGCAGAGCTTAGGCCCCAGGATGTCTGGGATCGGGGATCTGTATTTGGTCTACTCGTAGGTCTGTTGGGCTGTGAGTGGCTTATTCGGCGCCTGTCGGGTATGGTATGAGTTTAGATCACGAATAACAGATCACGGATCACGGATCACGGATCACGGATCACATAACACATAACACATAACACTGAAGCCCCAACTGTGATCTTCTAGTAGGAAAGATGTCATGAAGACACCGAGAGAAACAGGCGACTCTGTGACACAGGCCATTCGGTTGTTGGCCCGTACTCGACGCCGCCACGTTGTGAAATTGGCCACGATCAGGGGGCTGTGGCTGGGCCTCTGTCTGCTGTTGCTCTTTTTCTACTTGGATTCGGTGGTGCAGTGGGGGGGGCGGCAACGTTTTCTTGCGGTGGCGGTCGTGCTGGGGGTCGTGCTGGCCACCTGGGTCCTCACTTTCCTGCTGCTGATGCGGAGTCACTCAAAGGATCGCATGCTGGCCCGCCTGGTCGAAGAGGCGCATCCGGAACTCAACAATGAACTGATCAACGCGGTCGATTTTGAGGAACAACTCTCGACTCAAGAGACAGGATCTGCCTCTGTCGGTCTCATGCAAGAGGGAATCGACCAAGCACTTCACGCCTTCGACGATCTCGAGGAACAGATAGCGTG
>JADFHU010000267.1 GCA_022567055.1 Planctomycetota bacterium | reverse complement strand
CGAATCAGGTCAACAATGTCTTGGTGTTTCCCGGCATTTTCCGAGGCGCTCTGGATGCGGGCGCAATCCGAATCGATGAACACATGAAAATAGCGGCGGCCCATGCCCTGGCTGATTCTGTGGAGCACCTCGAGCAGGACCAAATCCTTCCCGATCCTCTGGACCGGAGCGTAGCCCCCATAATTGCCACCGCAGTTTGTCATGCCGCCGAGTCTCGGTAGACCGGACGGCCAATAAGGAGACTATCAGCATGCTTCGAACCCAGCTTGCCTGTGGGGGGCCGTGTCGCTTCGCCGTATTGCACGGCGTCCGGCACTCCTGGGACCTGGGGTATCGGAGCGAATTGATGACACTGCGCAGAATGTACTCCAACTTCACCTACGTGCCCATCATCAGCCGCCCCAAGGAGGAAGTTGCCGTGTGGGGTGGAGAGATACTGGTAGAGAACGCCTGTCCGTCAGTCAGAGGGAAGAGTAGAAGCCACTGACCTCAAGATTCCCTCGTCGAAAGGAAGCACAACATGACACATCATGCAACAAACCTTGTGTCCGCCGCGGAAAGGAATGGCGTGCGAACAGCTTCGTGCTTGCTCATCACAGCGTTTCTTGGGGGCTGTCTCGCAAGCACCACCCGCTATGAGGAATTCTACCAAGAAGCTTCGAGCTCACTTTCGGAGCTGCCAGCAATACTTCCAAGCGACTCCTCCTCGGCGGCCCAAGCAGCTTTGACGCCTCCTGAACACGCCACGCCTCTCTTTGCGGGACAGACGGAGCTACAGCTCGGTGGTCTCATTGAGGCCGTCCAGCGGAGGAATCCTACCCTGGTCGCCATGCAAAACGCCTGGCGTACCGCGGTCTCACGCTATCCGCAGGTAACTTCATTCGAGGATCCTGTATTCTCTTACGCGATCGCCCCTCAAAGCATTGACTCAAGCGATGTGGATTTTTCCCAGAAGTTCGACCTGTCGAAACGCCTTCCCGGCCATTTTTGCGGTGTGGAAGAAACGAAAGCTGCCAGCGTCGGCACCGCCAAATGGAAGTGAGGAAAGGATGCGGTTATGACGTTACCCAGAGGCCATGAAAACATCGAAATGGCGCAGCTTCGCCGAAGACTTGCCCTCGTCGAAGGCCAATTGGAGACCCTTCGGGGCGAGTCGCGCAGGTGGGAAAAGTTGGCATCGATAGTCCATCGAACGCTGTTGGCGCAGCCCGTCAGGCATGAGGCCATTCATGTGGACGTGCGATATCATCCGATCGAAGCCGTCGGGGGGGATTACTGTCAGGTCCGATTCTGTGGCCAAGAAACGTGCTACATCACTTTGTGTGACGTGATGGGGCACGGTATTGTTCCCGCATTTGTGGCGACACGCGTCAGCAGCGAAGTCAGGCATTGGATTTTGGACCAGCAATCGCCTTCCCGCATCGTTAAGCAATTGAACGGGTTCATGCGAACATACTTTCAAGAGACCGGACTCTTCTTGAGTTTCTTCGCAGCCAGGATCGATCTTGTGGCCAGACGCATCACATGGAGCGGAGGGGGGCATCCGCCGGCCATCGTTGTTCGACCGGGAACGACGCATGTCGAGTTGCTAGAGAGCCAGAATGCGCTCATTGGGGTCGTGGACGACTGTCTCGATGAATACCCGGAGCATTCGTTCGATCTTCATGTCGGCGACCGCGTTCTGTTCTATACCGATGGTCTGACTGAAACAGGTGCGACGTCTGGAAATGAATTGGGCATCGGCGGCTTGGCAGAGATAGCGACTTCATCCATGGGACTCGACGTGTTTAGAATGGCCGACGATATTCTAGAGAAAGTGGACAAGTTTGCCAGTGGATCGCAAGAAGACGATAAAACGCTGATTGTGGCAGAAATTCGTTAAGGCGCGCTTCGCCTGGCGTTCGCAGCGGTGGGGGCGGCGTTTCGCTCTTTACGTAGGTGGATATCGACCCCAGCCATCTCAACTAAAGGAATGAATCATGACCGGCGCGAGATTCATTTACCACAACCAGCCGGATGCATCGCTTGTCTTTTGGTTTCCTATGGTTTTGGCACCGAACTTCACCGTCCCTTTATTCATGCTCGCGCACTTGATCGCACTCGTCAAACTATTGGCGAACTGACGGAGGGAACGCTAGCTGACGCCGTCAACGCCCTGTTGCGAGGCCCATCACCCTCGGTGTTGCTTGGCACTGTCTGACCGACCCCATTAGACCGGCCTTTCGATGTCCATCTTATTCCTCCGCGATGTCTGCTTTACGCCGGCGGAGCGGGACGATCTGGACATGGAAAACATTTAGCCGATAGTAGACCCTTGCATGCCGAGAAATGTAAGCGAGGTTTCGTGAGATCGCAACGAGATACGGCGAATTCACGAAGTATCGTGTTCTGTCAATGCTGGATGGAAGTCTGTTAAAGCATTCGAAATTAGTGACTTATGTCATTTCTTGAAGTCTGGCATGGCCTGTGCATTGGACGGGGTAACGCAAACATGAAGTTTACTTGAGACATTCAGAGAATTGGAAATAAAAGATGACAACCCGGACGCAACCGTTCGAAAAACTACCGAACGAACCGCGGTTAACCACTACTTTCCACTTTTAGGCCGAATCGTCCAGCACGAAAGGAGACATGTCATGAAGGCCTTTATTAAGTTTAACAGAGGCGTATTGAAAATGCCGGTGGGCTGGCAACTTTGGCTCATGTTGCTGGTCACCGCGAATCTTGCCGCGTCACTCTTTTTCCTGCATCGCTTAGAAGCACAGGTGGTGCTGGGAACAATGCTGGCCAGCATGATGCTGATGACACTCTTGACGGCCCGTTTTGGCTTTACCCGCATTTTGGGCCTAGGACACATCCTGTGGGTGCCGATGCTGGCCTTCTTGTTCACGAGATTGGGCGACGTCCCGGCGAGCGATGCCTTCGGTATCTGGATTCGAATACTCTTCGTGCTCAATGGCATGTCACTGGTCATCGACGCGGTGGATGTCATGCGTTTTATGAGCGGTGATCGAGCAGAAACGATTAATGTTTAATAGAGATTTCAGCAAGTCAAAACCATCCAACAGAAACGAACGGAATGAACATTTTGTAACGGTAAGAAAGGAACAAACCATGAGTAAACCACAAGAATTCACCGACGCTAATTTTCAAAACGAAGTTCTTGAAAGCGATCTACCGGTGCTGGTCGACTTTTGGGCCGCCTGGTGCGGACCGTGCCGTGCGGTTGGACCGACCATCGACGAACTGGCCGAACAGTATGAGGGCACCGTGAAGGTTGGCAAACTGAACATCGACGAGAATCCGCAATCGCCCAGCAGATTCGGAATTTCTTCGATCCCCGCCGTGCTGCTCTTTAAGGACGGAAAAGTCGTCGAGACCTTGGTTGGCGTGCAACCGAAGGAACGCTACGAAGTAGCTCTGCACCAGGTGGCCGCCTGATCTTGAGCGGCGAGCAACCCCTAACCATTCATCAAAAGAAATCACAAGAAGGAGAAACACCATGAAAGCAGCGATCATCATACTGTCGGATCCAAAGTCAGGATCAGAAGAGGCATTGGGCCGCGTGTTCAACGGTCTGGCAACGGCGCACGACTTAAAGCAGCAGGGCGACGACGTGACTGTGCGTTTTCAGGGCACGGGCGCGCGGTGGATCGGCGAACTGAGCAAGGCGGAGCACCCGGCGCACGACCTCTTCGAGGCCGTGAAGGATACCGTAGCCGGCGTCTCGTGCGGCTGTGCGGACGTCTTCGGCGCCAGTGAGGAAGTCGAACAGTCCGGCTTCGACTTGATTAAGGACAATCCGATACCCGGCACGTCCGGTCTGGCCAGCCTGCGGAAACTGACGGCCGATGGCTATACCGTACTCACCTTTTGAACGATTAGGGATCGGCAAGAAATAAGTTGGACAATTTGGGGTCCAAGTGTGCCCCATATTGGGTCGCGCCCGATTGAGCGAAACCACAGGCGTAGCCGTTCTACGTCGCGGATGTCGCGATTGAGAAGCGATCAAAGATGGGGTGCAATTGGGCATTCAAAAGTCCAAGTTATTTATTGCCGGTCCCATGCGTGGGGGGTGGGCACGACACCGATGTCTTGTCCTCCCCGCGGGCGCTCGCTTGCCAAGGAGAAGGTCTCATGCGGATCGACAATCCATTTCACGAAGGCGAGATTCAAGTGCAGAAACGTGCCGGCGAATTCGCAGAAGCGCAGCGCAACGGTCGCATGCTCGCCGATTCGATCATGAGGGGCGCCATGACATTCGTGGCCCAACAACCGATGGTCATTCTGGGCAGCGTCGATGAAGGCAAGGATCTATGGGCCTCGGTGCTGTTCGGCCCGCCCGGGTTTGTGAGGGCAACCGACGAGCGCCGGCTCGAGTTCGATCTGTCACACGCCGCGTTCAACGAACATGACCCGTTCTGGGAGAACATTCAGCACAATCCACGGGTCGGCGCCCTGCTGATCGAGTTGGCCACCCGCCGCCGGCTTCGGATCAATGGGACCGTCGCTCGTCCCGTGTCCGATCGTCTTACGCTCGATGTCGCGGAGAGCTATCCGAACTGTCCGAAGTACATTCAGCGCCGTCAGATTCAGTTCGAGGCCGTAGACCGATCGGAGCGTGTTCTTGCCGCCACGGATGGAAACCTCCTCAAGGGCGAACAGGCCGCGCTGATTGAGGCGTCGGATACTTTCTTCGTCGCCAGCGCCCATCCGCAGCGCGGCGTGGACGTGTCGCACCGCGGCGGATTGCCGGGCTTCGTGGAGGTTCTCGATAAAGAGACGCTGCGAATTCCGGACTACGTGGGCAACAGCATGTTCAATACACTCGGTAACTTCATGGCCAACCCACACGCCGGACTCCTGTTTCTGGACTTTGAGGGGAGCCGGACGCTGCAATTGACCGGCCGCGCCGAGATCCTTTGGGACCGGGAAGACCCAGTGGGTCGCACTGGCGGGACACGACGCTTCTGGACGCTCCGGATTGACCGCTGGCGTGAATCGGCAATCCACGCCGGGCTGCGCTGGGAGTTCGTCGACTACTCGCCGCACCACCCGCAGCCGTCGTAGACGACGTCACTCGCCCGTCGAGGACGCCTTCTCCGGACACGGCGAAGGGATCCTGGCGAGTGTTACCGCAGTTCAGTAAATGACAAATCCCGCCGGCATACTCGATAGGGCTTCCTGGGCATGAATGAACATCAAGAGTGGGGAGGGTGACTGTGACACCCAAGGCAAGAGCCCTGGTGCCCCTTGGGTTCATGTCCCCCTTGAGTCGTCGTCTCCAGTCACGGTGTAATCACCCGTATCGGTGGAAATCAAATTCCCTATCAGTCATTTCTGTAGACCCTTACATGCCTAGAAATGTAGGCGAGGTTTCGTGAGATCCCAACGAGATACAGCGAATTCACGAAGTCTCGTGTTCTGTCAATGCCGGATGGGAGTCTGTTAAAGCATTTTAGAATAGTGACTTATGTCGTTTCTTGAAGTCTGGCATGATCTGTGCATTGGACGGGGTAACTCGAATACGAAGTTCAATCGAAACATTCAGAGAATTGGAGCTTAAAGATGACAAGCCAAACGCAGCCCTCTGAGAAATCACTGAAACGGATGCGGAACTACGTGGAGAAGTACTGGCACAAGTCGGGCACATCTGCTCACCCCAATCGGGAAGTGACCGACGCGGTGGTGCTCGGGCTAGCACAGAATGTCGATGCGTTAGGGCGACCCCTTTGTCCGTGCAACTACTACCCCGACAAGCAAGCCGAAGTGGATGCCAGTCGGCGTTGGTTTTGCGCCTGCGACGAGATGAAGCAGTACAAGTATTGCCATTGCCTGCTCTTCGTGACACCGGAAGGAAAACCCATCACGGAATACCTGCCGGAAGATCACGAAGGGCGACAGATCTACGGACGCGTCAAGGACCCAACACCCGACAAGGGCCGCGAGGCGCGACACAGAGGTGAATCAACTGAACGAACCGTTTAACCCCCCATTGAAGCCGAAAGGAGCAAGAAATGAGTACGAAAACAGCAGTCATCACCGGAGCAGGCAGTGGCATCGGCTACGCGGTTGCCGCAGCATTTGTCCGAGAGGGTGCGAACGTCGTTCTTAACGGCCGCACCGAAGACAAGCTCACCCGCGCGGCTGCCCAGCTTGACCGACCCGGCCAACTGGCCATCGTCGCAGGTGACGTTACCCGGCCGGAAACGGCCGAGCACATCGTGGCCGCCGATGGGGCGATTCGGCCGAGTCGACATCCTCGTGAACAACGCCGGCACCTTCGCCGCCAAGCCGTTCACCGATTATTCGGTGGAGGAACTCGACACCTATCTCGGCTATCTGCGTGGCACCTACGTGCTGTCACAGGCGGCCGTGCGGCAGATGCGAAAGCAAGGTGACGGCGGTGCGATCGTCAACATCGGCACCATTCTGGCGTCCAACGGTGTCCATGGCGTGCCGTCAAGCGCTCCGATCGCGGCCAAAGGGGGCATCACCGCGCTGACCAAAAACCTGTCGGTCGAACTCGCGGCGGACAACATCCGCATTAACGCAGTCGCGCCGGGCATCGTGCCCACGCCGCTCTACGGTGATCTCAGCGACGAGCAACTCGAGTCGCTTAACGGCATGCAGCCGCTCGGTCGTTACGGTACGCCGCAAGACATCGCCGACGCCGTGCTCTATCTGGCCGGCGCCAACTGGGTCACGGGAGTTGTCCTGCCGGTGGACGGGGGTGTTGCGGCCGGCGGCGACGGCACCTACCATGGAACGAAAGAGGCTACCGCCAGTGCCGCGGTATGAACAGACAGCCTATTGATATGGAGGCATGACGATGCAAACGAGAACTATCAACCCAAACAGACCCAATACCACTGTGCAACTGTGGCTTTCCCTAAGAGTCCAGGCTAAAATACACCGATTCGTGCTTAGCCTGCTCTGTCTGCCTGTCTTTATGGGTACCGTGGTACGGGCCCAGGATTTCGATCAGACACACTCTGGGTTCGACACGATTCTGAAGACTTACGTAGAGAATGGTCAAGTGGACTATGCTGGTCTGAAAAGCAATCGTAGGGAACTGGACCAGTACTTATCCAGCCTGGCCGCGGTCGACGAAAAGGAGTTCAAGACCTGGCCGACGACCGACCGTCTGGCGTTCCTGGTCAATCTCTACAACGGGGCGACGCTAAAGTTGATCGTCGACCACTATCCGGTGAAGAGCATCAAGGATATCGGCGGCTTCTTCAGGGGGCCCTGGAAACAGCGCGTCGTGATATTGTTTGGCAAGACCATTACGCTCAACACACTGGAACACGAGATTATCCGCAAGCAGTTCGACGAGCCGCGTGTCCACGCCGCGCTGGTGTGTGCCGCCCAGGGCTGCCCGCCCCTGCGTCCGGAGGCCTAC